>JAAYCQ010000236.1 GCA_012729715.1 Syntrophomonadaceae bacterium | reverse complement strand
TAAAAGTGAGGTTATCCATCTAAGCGGTGACAGCTATCGTTTAAAACACCGCCAAACCATTTTTGGGAATAACTAGGTGTCCAAAGTTATTTATCATTTTTTGTTCATTTTTACTTGACAGTTACAGTCTCGCCCTCTCCTGATTAATCGTTTGCATAATAACTTGAATTTGCTCTTCTAACTCTGCAATTCTTTCCTCGGACGCATCGACTGATTTCCTTTCTCTTTCTAATTCGCGTTTCACTTCATCAAGATCTTTCTGCAAACTTATAATTACAGTCTGTTTTACCTTTTCGCTTTTTTGAAGTTCGTATAGTTCGTTTTGGGCTTCCTCTAAATCTGCTTCAGCTTTCTTACCCGATACAATGGCTGAAGCGCCCGCGGTCCCTAAAGCCCCTACCCCTCCAGCCACGGCGGTAATCAGCGTAGCACCCCCAGCCATCCCTGCTCCACCGGCAGCTAACGATCCCCCTCCCAATGCCGCCAAACCCGCAGAAGTTGCAGCAGCTCCGGATAATCCCATGAAAAAAACTATCATCAAATGCAAAAAGACCCGGTTCACCAGGTCTTTCGTACAGAGTTATTCTTGCTCCTCAAAACACTATCTTCTCCTAGTATACTTAAAATTGAAACTAACTTTAACTATGGCTAATAGATATGTATTAGCCAACTTTCTTTGATTGAGTTGGCGTACAAGGCTGGCTACGGCAATTAGTAGCATTAACAGAGCGCACCGCTCATAGTCACTTTTTTTGCGGTGGACGGGGGCCGTAAAATTGATAATAGTTGCATTGAATTCGACCATTATATAGCTTACGCCGTCGGTCAGCCAGACGCCCAAACAGACTTTCAAACTTCTGGTGGGCGGTGAGGACATAAATAGACCAGCTATCAAATGTTTTCAGGACCTCGCCCATTTCCCGGTACAATTTTTCTACGCTAACCTTATCCTCTAGCCTTTCCCCATAAGGAGGATTGCAAATAATGCAGCCATATTCGTCATTACTGTGCAAATTCGTAATAGATGCCTGCTGAAAATGTATATGCTCACTAACCCCAGTCTGACGGGCATGATAACGGGCCAGGCTTAAGACCTCCTTGTCAATATCAGTACCACGGATGCGTAGTTTTTGACCCCTTTTAATCAGTTCCCGAGCTTCATCCCGGGCCACTGACCAAAGCCTGTTGGGAATAATAGGCCACTTTTCCGCAGCAAATTGGCGATTTAAACCCGGAGCCATATTAAGCCCTATCATAGCCGCCTCAATGGGAATGGTACCTGAACCGCAAAACGGGTCTATGAGAACCCGCTCACTGTCCCAAAAACTAAGGTCTATTAAGGCTGCCGCCAGGGTTTCTTTTAAAGGGGCCGGGGCACTTAATTTTCGATATCCTCGTTTATGCAGGCCAGCACCGCTGGTGTCAATAGTAAGGGTGGCTACATCCTTAAGCAAGGCTACTTCTATAGTGTAACGTGGACCAGTTTCAGGGAACCATTGTAAACGGTATTGCTCCTTCATTTTTTCTACTATGGCCTTCTTAACGATAGCCTGACAGTCGGATACGCTGAAGAGCTGTGATTTAACAGACTTACCCTCAACCGGAAAGCTGGCATCGCGTGGTATCCAATCAGCCCAGGGTAGAGCTCTAGTACCCTGAAATAACTCTTCAAAGGAACACGCCTCAAATTCACCCAGCTTCAGAAGTAAGCGGTCCGCACACCTTAACCATAGGTTTAACCGCGGGATAGCTGCCAGGTCAGCTTTAAAGGTCACCTTGCCGTTTTCCACACTGACATTATCATACCCCAGGCCTTTGACCTCCCGGGCCACAATAGCCTCCAGGCCAAAACCGGCCGTAGCAATAAGTTCAACTTCTTTATTCATTCAATTCACCTGTCCATTAAATTAGCTACCTTCTAGTTTACCAGAAACGATATACTCCTATGGCACTAATACTATCCTAATTTAGTTAGCAAAATTCTAAAAAAATAATATCCGCAGCAGTAATAAAAAGGGAAACTTCCCCTCCGTATAGAAATAGTTTGTACTGTTTTGTAGAAATGGAAACAAGATGGGAGGAATGTTTTATGCAGGATACATCATTGTATCTACAAGCGACTCCTTATATAGAAAGCGAGCACCCCCTTATCCGGGAAAAAGCAGAGGAAATTATCCGGGGCCTGGACAGTGAGGTGGACAAGGCGGTTAAGTTGTTTAATTATGTACGGGATGAATGCCATTATAATATGTATACCACTACCGGGGATATTGAAGCTTATCGCGCTTCTGCGATTCTAGCCAAAGGCCAGGGCTGGTGTGTACAAAAGGCGGTTCTACTTGCCGCCCTGTGCCGGGCAGCAGGAATTCCCTGCGGGCTTTTACTGGTTACTATACGTAACCATAAATCTCCGCCGGAAGCGGTGGAAATGATGCAGACCAACGTTTTCTTTCCTCATATGTATAACTCTATTTTTTTAAACGGTAAATGGATAAAAGCAGCGCCGACTTTCGATAAGGAAATATGTGAGCGCGCCGGCGTTCCGGTAGTAAATTTTGATGGAATAAATGACGCTATCCTGCCGGGTAAAGACCTGCAGGGTAAGCCCTATATCGAATATTTAGAGGATTACGGTATGTACCCCGACCTGCCCTGGGACTTTATCCTGGAAAATAGCTATCGGATTTATGGTGATTTAACTGAGCATTGGCTGGGGACAGGGCAATAGATTGCAATAATCTGCATTAGTTAGAGTAATGGTCATTATTATCAGTATATGTTGACGTAATCCCGGCTCTTTTTGTAAGTTAAATATACTTGATTTTGGTTATGTTATCTTCATTATTGATATACAATAAAAACATAAGATAAATAAATTGTTTTATAAAATCATAGAATAAACTACGTATTTATGATCAGGGAGGATATTAATATGACCCGAAAATTCAAAGTCATTCTTGAATGGGATGAAGAGTACCAGGTTTATGCGGTTATGGTACCTTCATTACCTGGTTGTGTTACCCAGGGGAAAAGTCGGGAAGAAGCTTTGCAACGCATAGAGGAAGCTATTATTGGTCATATAAAAGCCCTGAAAATAATAGGCGAGCCAGTTCCTCCGGGGGATATTGAAATTGCTGAAGTTCAGGTAAATGTATCATGACCAGGATGCCCCGAATAACCGGTAAAAACCTGGTGGCTGCTCTAAAGAGAAATGGTTTTGTTACCGTTCGCATCACTGGTAGCCATCATCATTTACATAGGTCTGGGGGACGACTGGTTACTGTACCTGTACATTCCGGGAAATAATAAGCCCTTCTGTTCTTAGATCTATACTTGAACAAGCGGGAATTACTGTAGATGAATTAGCCGAATTATTATAAACAGGTATATACTATCTAAATGCTACGCTATCCACGCAAAATAGCCACCAACCAGAATAATCATCACTCCCGCTACCTTCTCCAGTACCGCATTCCAGCGGGCGAATTGGTCCATACGGGCGATGAGACCGGTGAAAGTGCCTACCACTACAATAGGAACCCCCCGGCCAAGAGCATAAACAAAAAGCAGGGTAGCACCGTAGAGCCATTGACCGCTGGCCAGGGCCAGGGAAAGAATAGCCAGGAGTATGGGAGTGCCGCATTGGGAGCCTACCAGGCCCATGACCAGACCCAGGATATAACTGCCCAGATAACCTCGCTGCTCCCCCACCCGGGTAAGCAGATCCCCGCCGAAACTGATGTTTAGTTTCCATACTCCCACCAGATTTAAGCCTATCACTATACAGACGGCCGCAACTATATAATAAAGTATACTTTTACTGGCACCAAAGATGCCGCCTACTGCTGCTATTATGAGGCCTAACAGCATGAAGGTAGTAGCCGTCCCCAGGGTGAAAAGCAGGGACATAGTAAAGCTGCGTTTTTTCCCTGCTTCCGTACCAGCCACATAACCAATTATTATGGGCACCATACTCAGGTTGCAAGGCCCGATACTGGTAATAATGCCGGCCAAAAAAACCAGTCCATAGCCATAAACAGAAAAACTGCTCAAAAAATGTGGAGCTACCTGATTAAGCCAGGCTTCCATTTATGGTTTCACCACCTTGTCCAGTTCAGCTCGCAAATCTTCTTCCGGCATAAGCCCTATCTCCTGGTAGCTGATTTCCCCATTGCTATCAATAATGAAAGTCGCCGGGATATAAGTTACACCGTATTCCTTGGTTAGCCCGGCATTTTCCCTATCATCTACATCAATTGCTATAAATTTGACTTTACCTTTATACTCCGGCTCCAAACGGTCATAAACCTTCTTCATTTCCCTACAGGGTGGACAGGTATCAGAACGGAATAAGAGCCACATACTATCCCCATTTTGTTTGCCATTTTCAATCTCCTGGGCAACAGGTGAATTTGAGGTCGGTGTCGTCGGCGCAGGTTGACTCTGTGGTTGTACTAATTTGGAATAAATAAAGATACCCAGCAGAATTACCGCCACCGCCAGTATAGCCCAATTAATAGGCTTTGATTTCACATAAATCCCCCCGGTTAATTAAGGCCGGCGTACTGCCGGCCCTGTTTTTACCAAATCATGTTGCGGTTGGCTTCAAACCTTAGTTCATCTCGGAAATTGGGGTGAGCTATGTTTATTAGCTCCTGTACCCTTTCCCTGACTGATCGTCCCCGCAAACAGGCTACTCCGTATTCAGTAACTACATAATCAACATCTATGCGGGATGTAGTAACAATAGTACCCGGTTCAAACCAGGGAACTATACGAGAGATAGTGTCATCCTTGGCGGAGGAGTAAAATGCAATAATAGACTTTCCTCCAGGCGCATCCATAGCACCGGTAATAAATTCCTTATGACCTCCGGTTCCGCTGAAGAGCTGCATTCCAATTGATTCAGCACAGCACTGTCCGGTAAGATCCATTTGTAAAGCTGCATTGATGGAAACCATTTTATTATTACGAGCTATAATGGCAGGGTCGTTTACTACGCTGCTCCGGTGGAATTCCACCGCCATATTTTCATCCAGAAAATCATATAGTTTTCTGCTCCCCAGAGCGGCATCAGTAACAAATTTATCTTTCCACAGGGTTTTTTTACGGTTAGTAATAGCACCCGCTTCATATAGATTTAGAACTGAATCGGTAAACATCTCCGAATGCAAGCCCAGATCCTTTTTATTACCCAGGCATTGAGCAATGGCTCCAGTTATACTGCCAAAGCCAATCTGTATGGTGGAATTATCCTCTACCAAATCAGCCGCATAATTTCCTATTATTAAATCCTTTTCAGATAAAACCGGCTGTTCCAAAGTGGGTACTTGTGCATCCACTTCCACCAAATAGTCTATCTCCGATATGTGTACATGAGTGTCACCAAAGGTCCGGGGCAAGTTAGGGTTAACTTCCATAATTACAATGTCGGCATTTTCGACAAAGTCTTTCTCCAACACCGTACTCAGGGATAAAGAAAAATAGCCATGTTTATCCATGGGCGAAACAGCTCCCAGGAATACATTGGGCTTACGATAACCCATGCGTTTTCTGCTAAATTGATGCAGTTGCAGGGGTACATAAGAAACAGTTCCCTGGGGATGGGCAGCCCGGGGGCCAGGGGAATAAAACCAGCTATTAAGCAGGAAGTGCCCTTTCATTTCCGGGTTCATAAAAAACTCGTATTTTTTCTGCATCATGGCATTAACTACGGAAACATTTTCCACCCGGTCTTTAATGGTATGCAGATTGCTTAACAGAGTAACTGGTTCGCAACCGCAAAGGGCAGTTACCACTTCCTGATTGCTTTTTATATGTTCCAGCGCCTCTTCCACTGATACCAGCTTACGTTGGTATATCTCTTTGTAGTTCAATAATCACACCTCATAATATGGATTTTAATAAAAGCTGCAAAATAGTAACACGCCATTATTATGGCATAAATGAGGTGCTTTTTTCAATCCCCAAACATACCAGTATGGAAACAGCTGAGGATGTTGGAGCTAGGTGTATTATTTTTTATTAACCCATCATGCCCAGAGGACGTACCCTAAAGGGTACACGGCAACCCGATTCGCCGGTTACCTAACATGTCATCCTGAGCATAGCGAAGGATCTGTTACAATAGCCGGGTAAAAGATCCTTCACTACGTTCAGGATGACAAGGATAGTTGTTTTCTTACTAACCGCTAATTTTTATGTATTAAATATCAGGCTCATACATATAATAGTAGATAGCGTTAGTTTAAGTAGTATGATAAGCAAGCAGCCGTAATCTTCGCAAAAAGTTGAAATCTTGCTTGAAATGGCTATAGAAAAGATATATAATACTCTTTGCGGGCGGGTGTAGCTCAGTGGTAGAGCCCCAGCCTTCCAAGCTGGTTGCGAGGGTTCGAT
>JAAYCQ010000235.1 GCA_012729715.1 Syntrophomonadaceae bacterium | reverse complement strand
TGGCTTCATATATTTCCATCACGCATCACCTCCCACCAGGTATTCAGACAATACAACTTCCCGTTTATCATTCCTTTGTTTTTGTGGCTTATCATAATGATCTTCCAGGATACTTCCCGGAATGTTCTTTTTTAAAATACCCATGATTTTTAAAGGGGTTATATCTTTTTCCTTTTCGATTCGCTGCTTTATTCGTTTGCTGGTATTCTTAGCGATGATTCCGAGTTCCAGAGCTTTTAGCGCTGCTGTTAAAAATTCCTCGTTTTCGTCTGTATAACCTTTGTAATATCTGATTTCACTGCTTTTCAGCAATTGGATCAGGAATTTTTCATTTGACCGACCGCCTGTACTCTTTTTATATGACACTTCTTCAGAAGTAGCTAAATAGAATTGTATTTTATTATCTTCCAGCATTGTATAATAGTCTCTTGGAATAGTTCGTCTTGGTGTATCGGGTTCACACGCCAAAATATCATTTGCTTCAAAAAAACCAAGTTCCCGGCAATCTCCATTTTGATTAATAAAGGTTTTCTTCAAGTTCCCTCGGCGGAAAAATGTGATTAGCTGATCCTCCAAATCATTTTCGTGCTTCTTGGATGAACGTGCTTTTTTAGGTATTCTTTTAATCTTTTCGAATAACTCCGGTTGCTCATCTCTGATTGTACGCAATAACTGTAATTGTTCTAATTCTGTACGCTCGTCTTCGTCTTCACCTTGTATTAACTTTTTATCATTCAAGCGTTTATATAGTTCTGCTCCTAAGATATCATGCGTAGTGACAATTTCATCCTCAGTTAAGTAACGGGCATCTTCCCCCAGGGCATCATGAAAAGCCTGAATTTTTGTTTTTATGTTATCCTCAAGATTCAGTTCATTATCTGTCTGGGCAGTGGGGAAAAAATTATAAATAATAATTCGGGGATGTTTTGTACCTACTCGATTAACCCGTCCCACTCTTTGTAATACTCGGGTAGGATTCCAGGGTAAGTCATAGTTGATAATCACATTGGAACGATGGAGATTAACGCCTTCAGCCAAAACATCGGTCGTAATTAGTATACGAATATCGTTTTTAGGGTTATCGAAATTTGCATCAAAATTTTCTCTGATTATGTCCTTTGATATGGAAACACTTTTATAGCTGTGACCCGGAGTTAACACCCCCCCTGTACTGCAATAAAACATTACCTTCTCCGGAAATGTTTTATATAGATTATCAAGTAAGTATTCTCCGGTTTCCTTCGACTCAGTAAATATCACGATCTTGTTTTTCCTAAGGAGTTTATCCTTTTTTAAATCGTCTGTAAGCTCAGCAATTTTGGGGTCATTATCAATTTGGTTCCACAATGCTTGCATTTCTTTAAGCAATTCCAGATCTTTTGATAAGCAGGACAAAAAATCATCTTTGAATTCAGATGTATCATATTTTTCAATTTTATCTTGGTTAACTAATTCTAAAAGTGCTGCTTCATCATCATTGTCCAGAAAATGATATACATCGATTTTACGGCTTATATACACTACCCCGCCGTTATACATCTCAATAAATTTTTCATACGAATCAATGAATCTTGCCAGGGTATTCCGGAATGCAAAAAAACTGCTTTCCAATCTTTTTACCAGTATGGTTTTCATAAAACCGCGCAGGTTTCTTTGAGATTGGTTTTCAAATTCCGGTAAGGGTTCTTTAAGGAACAATAAAGGCGCATATCTAGCATAGGAGAGTTGGCTAATATACTTAATAGTATTTTCGAATGTTTTTTCCGTTTTATTATCAAACTGGTAGACGAGTCGTCTGGGATCATCAATTTCAGGGAAAAAAAGTCCTTGCTGTCTAATATCTTCACTAAAATATTTTTTGATTGCGCTTCTGGTGCGTCGAACCATAACATACTTGAGAACCTTTTCCCGGACTTCCTTGGATGCCCTTTTAACCTCCTCCGCATATGCCGGATCATCCTTTGGGTGTTTGTTAATATTTCTCCTTAAGCCTTGAAAGAAAGTATCCAAGTTAGCAATACCGGGTATAGTGCTCCTTTTAGGAATCTGAAAGAGTTTTAACTGACTGTAGATATCTTCGATTTTATTATTTAATGGAGTTGCTGACACCAATATAATTTTTTTACCGAAACATATTTGGAGTAGTTTTTCATAGCCTTCTGTTATCTCATTTCTAAAACGGTGCGCTTCATCAATAAATACGTATTCGAATTTATCCGTTCCGTTCGCTATAATATCATCCAGTTTGCCAAGTGATTCAACTCTAAACCCGCGAATACCAAATTCAAAAAACGTATCATACCAATAGCTCTTCAATATAGGTGGACAAATTATAAGCTTTTTGCCAGGTAGTTGTTGTGCCAACAATGCCGATATGTATGTTTTGCCTAATCCTACTACGTCTGCAAGGAAGACGCCGTTATATGTCTCCAAAATCTTTTTTGCTGCAATAACGGCCTGCTTTTGGTATTTCAATTGTTTAAAATCCTGCGGCAGATAGGTTTCAATTTCTTCCTCATTTATATCTTCTTTTAAGTATTCGTAAAGAAATTTTAAATAAAGCTCATAAGGGGATATGTTATCATTCAGCCAGGTTTTTGTATTAACGGTTTCGATATATTCCGAAGTCAAATCAACTGCATCTTTCCATAGGTCTTCAAACTTTTCCAGTGCATAATTTACATCAGAACTATTCTTTAATTCCACATTGAATTCATAATTATCGACAAACCCTGATTCTGAAAAATTACTGGAACCGGTTATAACCCTACCATAATCAATTTGCTGATCATTAAATCGGCTAATATATACTTTGGCATGAATGTCAGCACTTGGATAAGCTTTGATCTCTAGTTTCCTGGTAGTTAAGAACTCAATGAATTTCATAATCCCTACTTCTGTTTCGAGTCTGTCTTCTGAAGTTTCTAATTCATTAACAACATTTTGTGAGAAATATTCCCGGGTATTTTTATGTGATTCAAAATAAATCTCTCCGGCGTTGCGGTGTTCTTCGATGATTTCGTAAGTTTTCTTATCAACGTTAAGACCAACAAGAATGCGAATCTTTTCGATGTTCTCAAAGGACTCGTATAAATGAAAAAATCCGCTGGTACGAAAATATCCTACAAGTACATCAAAATACTGCACATGTTTTAATGTCTTTTTGAAGCGGTCTAATAAACTGGCTCCGGGTTCATTGGTAAAAAAGGTTAAATCATTATGCATTACCAATATAATAACCTCCATCAGTTAAAGATATCAGATGATACACAGTATTAACATCGATAGTATTGAAATAGTCTACTATCCTGTAATGCATTACCATTAAAGCTTTCTGAGTTTTTCGGCGATTACCCCTGGCGGAATTGAATAACAATTCCCTCCCCATGAATCAACCTCCTAAATTATACCTCAATTTAATATAATAAGGAAATTTGTTCTAGAATCCGACAATATATAAAACCAGCCCCAATGTGCTTCTTGCGAACTTTAGGTTCAGATAAAGGGAAGTAAAGTTTGCCCCCTCAGCATTTATCAAATAACCCCATCTCATCCATTTCGACATACCACTCCATCTTATCCAATGCCAATAACTGATTTATCTGAAGTTTGTGTAATTGCTGGCGCAGTCGCTTGG
>JAAYCQ010000234.1 GCA_012729715.1 Syntrophomonadaceae bacterium | reverse complement strand
GATCGTCCAGACAATCAAGCATGGCCGGTATAAATATTTTAATTACTGCCACCAGATCGTTCAGTTCCTCTTCATTTATATCGGCAAAATGTTCGGTGTGGCGCCTGGGAATAAGCCAGGTCTCATATGAAAAGCGGGAAGCATAGGGACAAATGAGCTGAAAATGTTCACTCTCATAAATTAGCCGCTGCTGGCTTTCCCTTTCCGCTTCCTGGGTGGTACATAGAAGACATTTTCCTTGATGCTGGTAGTATTTGCTTAACCCCTGATTTTCCTGAGGTACACTGGGAAGGGCCAGAATCTGGCTGTGACTATGCTCCAGTGAAGCCCCAGCAAACAGTCCCTGGTTTTTATATATCTGGATATACTTGATACGGGGGTCGCTGGCTAGTTGGCGGTAACGCTGCTGCAGCATCAGGTAAATTTGTTTGATTTGCTCTGCTGGCAGCTGGTGAAACTCTACTCCGTGCTGTGGGGTTTCTATCACAACCTCGTGCTGACCCAGGCCGTTGCAACTTTCATAAACCCCGGAATATTTTAACTCCAGTTCTCCTTCCAACTTAAAGGCTGAAAATTTATTAGGAATGGTACGGATAGTCCAACCGGGTGTGTTAGGGAGGGTTTTGTTATCCCTAAAAGCGGCAATTTCATCTGTGGTGTAAGACTCGTTACCCTCACAAAAAGGGCAAAAGTGCTGCCCGGATTTGCGGGTATTTTCCCAGCCCTTATTAATGGGAAAATCGTTGGGCTTTAGAGCCCTATCAGTAGCAATTATTACCCAGTTATCCCGTACCAAATCCCGGCGTAATTCGGCTGCCATTTATCCCTTCCACCTCCCAGTTCTGACGAGGTAATACCCTGAAGGGCACACGCGGTTCTGCTGTCAGGATTAATTATCGAGTATCCTTTTCAGGAAAATACGGGTTCTTTCATTTTTCGGATTATTAAATATAACATCGGGGGTATCTTCTTCAGCAATGACGCCCCCGTCCATAAATACTACCCGGTGAGCTACATCACGGGCAAATGCCATTTCATGAGTAACCACCAGCATGGTAAGTCCACTTCCGGCCAGGCTCTTCATTACTTTGAGCACTTCACCCACCATCTCCGGATCCAGGGCGCTGGTAGGTTCATCAAAGAGCAGTGCTTCCGGTTCCATTGATAAAGCTCGGGCAATAGCCACCCGCTGCTTTTGGCCACCTGATATTTGATGGGGCCGGGCATCAATAAACCCTGACATACCGACCAGTTCCAGATATTCCATAGCCGTTTGCTTTGCTTCCTTGGCACTTCGTTTCAACACCTTAATCTGACCAACGGTGCAATTTTCCAACACACTCAGATTGCTAAACAGATTAAACTGCTGAAAAACCATGCCCATTTTAGCCCGATAGACAGCGTTACTCATATCATGCTCCAGAATGTTCTGGCCATGATATAAGATTTCTCCAGTGGTGGGCAGCTCCAGGAGGTTTAAGCAGCGCAACAGGGTGGATTTCCCTGAACCGCTGGAGCCAATGATGCAGACAACTTCTCCCTTGCTGACCGAAAAGTTAATGTCTTTTAGAACTTCGTTTTCTCCGAAATATTTCTGTAGATGGCGAATTTCAATAATATTTTCCAAAAACTAAACTTACCTCCCAAGCTTTATTGCCTGCCTACTATCTTAATTTCCGCCTCGGGAACAGTTTGCGACCCATGAATAGTATAGACTTCAGGACCTTCCAGCCGTTTCTCCAAATACCTGAGTATCCGGGTAACAGTAAATGTCATTACCAAGTATACTAAACAAGTAATCAAAAATACCTCGAAATAGCGATAGTTATTCCCAGCCGCTGACTTGGACTGGAAGAAAAGCTCCGTAACCCCTATAACATTAAGCACGGAAGTATCTTTTATATTGATAACAAATTCATTGCTTAAAGCCGGCAAAATATTGCGAATGGCCTGGGGGAGAACGATAAAGGCCATAGTCTGGGAATGAGTCATACCAATGGCATGAGCCGCTTCAAACTGGCCTTTGTCAATGGAAATAATACCGCCGCGGACAATTTCCGCCATGTAAGCCCCGGTATTTATAGAAACTATAAAAATGCCGGCAACAAAGGTAGTCAGATGAATACCCCAAACCATGGCTACTCCATAGAAAATAACCATGGCCTGTACAATCATGGGGGTACCCCGGAATACTTCTATATAGATGAGCAATAAAATATTAACTACCTTATAAATGGCCCTTTTCAGTATATGGGTATTATTATCAATGGGAACGGTGCGGATTATACCAATTAGAATACCTATGCCAAAGCCAATAATCGTACCAGTTAAGGAAATAATGAGGGTAACCTCGGCCCCCCTTAAAAAGAGGGGCCAGTAATTTTGTATAATATAAATTACCCATTGAAAAAAACTACTGTTTGCATCCACCGCCATAAATTAAATACACTCCTGCTTATACTACTATGTTTATTTAGCGACCGGCTGATTTAAGATGGCCTGATTCATTAATTCAACTCTTTCTTCCTGCGATAATCCAACTAAAATCTTGTTTATCTCCTCCGCCAACTCGGTGTTGCCCTTCTTAAGCCCAACGGCAATGGCGACATCATCAGGGGTATATTTGAAACCCTGACCCTTGGCAAACTCGGCCATGCCGAACTTGGCATTGGCGGTGGTAGCGGAAATAGCTTCCGGTTTTTCGGAAATATATCCGTCAATAATACCTGAT
>JAAYCQ010000233.1 GCA_012729715.1 Syntrophomonadaceae bacterium | reverse complement strand
ATCCTTTTTATATTCCTTAAGCTCAACCTGCTTTGGCTCCCCTTCTTCCACCAGGGTCTGGGAATGAGCTAGCCGGGTGGTGATTCTAAGCATAACTGGAGTATCAAATTCCTCACTGATATCATAAGCCAGACGAGTAAAATCCAAAGCTTCCTGGCTATCCGAGGGTTCTATTACCGGCAGCTTGGCAAAACGCCCATATCCCCGGTTATCCTGCTCGTTCTGGGAAGAATGCATTCCCGGATCGTCAGCGGATACAATAACCAGACCGCCATTAACACCGGTGTAAACAAAGGTGTATAACGGGTCGGCAGCTACATTAACCCCAACATGTTTCATGGCTACCAGGGTTCTGGCTCCACCTATGGATGCACCTGCACCTACTTCCATGGCTACCTTTTCATTGGGTGCCCATTCACCATAAACACCGGGATACTGGGCTAAAGTGCTTACTATTTCGGTACTGGGTGTGCCGGGATAAGCAGTAGCCACGGTAACACCAGCTTCATAGGCCCCTCTGGCAATAGCGTCATTTCCTATCATAAGTCTCTTCATAATTTCTTGTTCTCCCCTGCCCCTCATCTTAGTATATATACAAAAGGCCTTTCCTCCTTACTTGGCACGAAAGGCCCGACATCTGCAATGTTATTCCACAAAGATAATAGCATAAAATCAGGGATTATGTAAACGATTGTAGGAATTATAGCAAATGCTTACCGCTTCGCTTATTAAGCTGGCCATATGGTATACATGGGTAAGGCTTCCAAAGCTGCTCCGGCCCAGTTTAGACTTATCCTCCTGGCTGGCCACAATACCGGTAATATAATAATGACCTACCGGTTCCAATCTCTGGGATAGGGCTTTACCAGGCTGCAAAGCCCCCTGAAATAACTTAATCACACCTAAATCATCCGCCGGTCCTAAAGAAGCATCAATGGCAATTTCCATACTGCCCGGATGTTGCCCTTTAATTAACTCCATACGTTGATGAAGGTTTTTGGCATTCAGTGGCTGGTCCAGGGTTCCATAGACTGTTACAAAAGGAGCTTTTTCCGTTATCATAGTACCGGTCAGAGGCCCCAGGCAATCAAGAATATGACGATGGGAACCGACTGCCAGAAATACCGGTTCTGTTTCTATGGAATTAAGGAGATTAGCCAGGTAACCAGCCATCTCCTCTCTTAATCCCTTATCTGAGTAATGTCCTTTAAGCAGTAACATTTGTTATTTCTAAGCCCCCAGGATTTTTTTCAGACCCGCAATAAAGCGAACGTTTTCTTTTTCATTGCCTACGGTTACACGAATGTAGGTGGGATAGCCAAAAATATCCCCGGAACGAATAATTACACCTTGTTTAAGCAGTCCCTGAAACACTTCCTGACTATCTTTACCGGTGTCTACAAAAATAAAATTAGCATCGGTCTTAAGATATTTTAGCTGCAGTTTTTCAAATTCTTCATATAAGTAATTTTTACCGGCTTGATTTACTTTTCTGCTCTGTTCCAGGTGTTCTTTATCATCCAGGGCAGCAGTCGCAGCTACCTGAGCCGGTACATTAACGTTAAAAGGCTCGGTTACTCTTTCCACAGCGGCAGCAATAGCAGGAGTAGTTATCCCATAGCCTACCCGCAGGGCAGCCAAACCGTAAATCTTGGAAAAGGTACGTAAAACTACGGCATTGCGGCCATCTTTCACATATTTGATGCCGCTGGCATAAGCTGGGCTTTCTACGTACTCGTAATAGGCTTCATCAAATACTATTAAAACATCTTGCGGAACCTGGGCCATGAAGGAGTCTATCTCTTCGGCAGTAACAATGGTTCCGGTGGGATTGTTGGGATTACAGATATAAACCATTTTAGTACGGGGATTAATTGCTGCCAGCATAGCCTTAAGGTCATGTTTAAAATCTACCAGAGGAACTTTAACCGAGGTTGCACCCATAATAGTTGCGGTAAATTCGTACTCGGCAAAGGAAGGCTGGGCAAATACAATTTCATCCCCGGGGTTAAGGAAGGTTTCCGCCAGTAACTTCAGCAGCTCATCGGAACCATTGCCAACCAGCAATTCCTGAGGGGTACAATCCAGTAATTCTGATAGCTTTTGTTTAAGTCTAAAACAATTGGCATCAGGATAAATATGCAGTTTATCAACTGCTTCGCTGTAGGCTTTTTTACCCAGGGGTGAGGGCCCCAGCGGGTTCTCATTAGATGCCAGTTTGATGATATCATCAATACCCAGTTCTCGTTGTACTTCTTCAATGGGTTTGCCCGGCACATATGGTTTGAGATTAAATATCTGGGGCCGGGCCTTGTTTTCAATAAATTCCGACATTTCCGTTTAAACCTCCTAATATTAATGTGTCTATTCCCGTATCATATCTTGTATAAAGCCCGGCAGGGCGAAGGCGGCCTGGTGGACTTTGTCATTATAATATTTTAAATCAAAGCCGGCCTTAATGTCACCTTTTAGTTCCCGGGGGTCATGGACTTTGCTGCCGATAGTAAAAGACCAGGGGCCGGAAACATAGGTAGGGATGCAGGCTAGATATACTAGAGTCTGTGGAAACACGGCTTTTATGTTCCGGTAAACGGAGCGAAATACCTCCTGGTAAAAAATTGGTGATTCCGACTGTACTACCATCATGCCATCGTCATTAAGGCAATTATATATATTGCTATAAAATTCCTGGGTAAATAACAATTGGGCCGGCCCTATAGGATCGGAGGAATCGACTATTACCAGGTCATATTTCCCGGCCTTCTTAACAAATTCTATTCCATCCTGAAAGTAAAGATTAACCCTGGGATCGCCAAAGGCTGAGGATATCGAGGGTAAATACTTCTTGCTGGCTACAACGACCCGCTCATCTATTTCTACCATGTCTACCTTTTGCAACTGCGAGTGTTTGCATAGCTCCCGCAAGGTACCTCCATCGCCTCCGCCAATAATTAATGCATCGTGTACCGCAGGATGAGAAAACATAGGTACGTGAACTATCATTTCATGGTAAATAAACTCATCCTTTTCGCTTACTTGCAGAGCATTATCAAGAATAAGAGCCTTACCCCACTCCAGGGTATCTACCACTGCCAGTTCCTGATAAGGCGTCTTTTCACTATGTAATATTTTATTTATCTTCCATTTTACCTGGTATCCGTCCGTATTCTTTTCATTAAACCAGAAACTCATAAAAAACCTCCTTAAGCTCGACCGGGCAGACACATGGTTTAACCCCTATACCTACCGCCAGGCTCGACCGGGCAGACACATGGGTCTGCCCCTACACTTAACGGCAAACTAACAGGTGAATGCCCCTGCACCTACCGACGACCCCAATCTCCCTGACGTCCGACGACTAATTTAGTCTCCTCTACTCTCTAATAGTTCCGTTACCAACTGCAAACATTGTTCCAGTGATTCCGGATTATTAAAATCAGCTGTCACCAAGGTAGCCTTTATTATTTCATCAATTTCACTGCCCTTATTGGTATTTACCCAATTTTTCAAGGTTTGAATCAGCCGGGGTTGTTCCTGTTTTACTACTACCATATCCAACAAGTTTAACAAAAAGTTCATTTCCTCTATACTTAGTTTATCCCTAAATCCCATATCCGCAATCAGGCTAGCAGTTTCAGCATATAGTTTTTTCTTTTTCTCATCACCAAATGTCATTAGCGGCTAATCCTTTCTGCATCCTTCATAGACTGTTTTTGCAGATCAAAGACTATGGGTATACTAACCCCACTGCGGCCATCACGATTCTTTTCAATTATCAGATAATAATTGGGATTAAGATATTTTTTTATCTCCTCGCTTAATTCAAAATCTTCCCGCGGTATGGGCGTAAGTTTAAGCATTAAGTCACATTCGTTTTTCATACGCCGGGCCCCCTGCATGGTACCATCAGCATTTAGCTGGACCAAACACATTACCGCTATTTTAAGATTCTGAGCCAGCATTTTTTGGGTCTTAACAATCTGCTCCAGCATCTGCCATTCCGGAACCCGCGGATCATATTTATCCATGCGACCGACGTAGTCAATTATCATCAGCTCTATGTTTTTTTGGGCTTTAAATTTCCTGGCTATAGATACTGTCTTTTCGGGTGTTAGATTGGGACAGGGATAAGAATAGAAACCACTGTCACGCAGACGGGAATAAGCATTAAGCATGATGGATAATTCGGTTTCATTAATGTTACCGGCCCGGATTCTTTCATGTTCAATACCAGATAGAATGGAACCCCAGCGCAGTGCTATCTGTTCCCGGCTCATTTCTGTATTCAGATAGAGCACATTTTTTTTACTATCTACCGCAATAGCTTTAGCCGTATGCAAAGCAAAAGCAGTTTTTCCATGTCCGGTCTGGGCACCTAAAATAATCAAATCACCTGGTTTATAGCCCAGAGTGATATGATTTAAGTTATCGAAACCAGTGGATAATCCATCCAGGGGTATAAGCCCCTTGTTAAGCTCGTTAATACTTTTATAGCGCAGAAAACGCCTTTCCACTTCGTCATAACCCAGGTTGGCCATATCTGCCGGTCCGTCCACATGATCATCTATCTCCAGAGCAGTTAGATTGGTTAATTTCTCTTCGGCTGACATCAGGATTTGTTCTACGTCAGTACCCTGGTTTTCCATCAAAATCTCATAGCTGGCTTTTAGAAATTCTACAAATTTACGTAAGCGGGATTTATCTTTTACTTTTCCAATCCAGTATTTAATATTTTCGTCATCTATATAATGTTCGGCTATGTATTTCAGTTCCTCTATGTCGCGAGGATTGGTAAATAAACCTAAATTATGGCCTTCTTTTAATACCTCTACCAGGGTAGGCCGTATTTCCCGCAGGTAGAGTCCGCATGATAGTTCGAACAAAAGAGCATTACGGGGAGAATAAAAGTCGCTGGCAGTCAATAGATTATAGGTTTCTATGCAGGCATCTTCCGAATGTAACATAGATGATAAAACTCGTTGTTCACTTTCCAGGTCAAATAGATATTCCTCCGGTAATTCGCTTATCACTTAAATCCACCATCCCCAAAATTAAAACGGGGTGCATGTCCCCGTTTTTATTATACCTTAGTTTTTAATTCTTCCAAGCTCCCCGGTGGAACATAAATTTCATATTCCGAACTAATAGAGCGGGTGGGATTTTTCTGATTACCAGCTGCCTGTTTACGTTCATTTTTACTGCGCTGCTTAAATGCCTCTAATTCCTTTTCGGCATCTTCTACCCGGCGTATTTCCTTACTCATCCAGTTGTTAAGGACACTATCAATATACTCCAGGCCGCCGTTGCGAGTACGCTGGCACATGATTTCTCCCGCCTTCATTATCATAGCATGGGAAAAACCCCAGTCATAACGCCATTTGTAATAAACCTGTTGGCGGGCACTGGCACTCATATCAATTCCGGTAAAATTGCCAAACTCCATAACATCAGGATCAAACTGGTTAAGCCGCAGGGCTGTGCTTTTTTCAGTGTCAACATAGCGCTTAAAATACATTTCCAGTCCCTCTACCGTACTTATGGCGTACTCTTTGAGGTCACGGGCTATTTTACTAATATCGCGGGGATTAAATATATTACGTTCAAAACAGAGCTCCAACATACACAAGAGAAATTCGGTGGTAAAACCCATTTCTTCCAGCCATTTATGTAATTCATTGGACATTTTTACGCTCAACAGATTGCCGGTTTTCTTAGAAATAAAGTCAGCCACTTTTTTGTAACTGGCATTGGCATGGGTATTAGGCTCAACCAATCGTTTCTCTTTTTCTTCCTCCAGACTAAGTTCCAGTTGTACTATACGTTCGCGGTATTCGTCCAGTAACTGATCAACCTGTTCCCGGTCCGCGCTGCTATCCTTCTTGTTTTCATTCAGATTTAACTGGGGATGATCTCTGATAATCAAGGCTTCCAGTTTCTCCATAAGGGGTTCCAGGTAGATGGTTCTTTCCGTAAAACTGCGCCCATTCTGGACAATCTCAATAACTCCCAGTTGTTGCAAGCGATTAAGTCGCCGCGATAGTTTCTGGGTACTTAGTAAAGGACATGTTTGCAAAACTTGTCCCGGTGTAATGCCTCTATCATAGAGGGGACGGGATTTTTCTAGGGTATAAAAGAGGGCTGTAAAAATACCAATATCTTCAATATCCAAATCCAATTCCTTGGCATAATTAAATACAGCACCGGGAAGGCATGCAAAACTCCAACGATACATTTCCATTAACATAAATCTTGCGTGCATAATTTTACCATCCTCCAGGGTGTTACGTATTTGCAATTATACCATTAGAATTTTGGGATAAACAAGGTTTGAAAAGTCACGTTATAGGTTAAAAACTGGTCATTATATTCCAAAAACGATTCAATAAGACGCGGGAAAAAACATCACTGCTAAATACCGCCCTTGACTGGATAAGAATTCCAGTATAAGGTGCATTATAAGCAAAGATAAAGAAACACCGGGCCTATTACCCGGTGTTATCACTGAAATCTAAACAATTGTCGAAATATTCTGCATGGCTTCAATTATTTTTTCATAATTACCCCGGGCCCAATTTTCTCTAAACATTTCATTAAGTTTTAAGGAAGCCTGCAGGTACATCTGTTCTGCCTTAATCGCCTCCGACAATTCCCTGTCGACGTGAACATAATGGGGTCGTACCTCTTCTTCCCGAGCGAAAAGTTCAAATTCCTGCAGCCAATCGGGAATAAAAATAGGGATATTTAGTTTCTCCTGAATAGCTTCGGCCAATGCCAACTGGGCATCTTCTTCCCCGTGGACTATAAATATATCCTTCGGTTTAACTACGAAACTCATCAGCCAATCCAGGAGGCCATCCTTATCAGCATGTGCCGAGTATGCCTCGATACGCCTGATATCAGCTTTTACTGCAATCTTTTCACCATGAATAGTAACTATTTGTTCACCATCCAAAATACGCCGACCCAGGGTTCCAGCAGCCTGGTAACCTACAAATAGTATGGTTGATTCCGGGCGCCACAGGTTATGTTTGAGATGATGTTTAATCCTGCCTGCTTCACACATGCCACTGGCTGATATTATTATGGATTTACCCAGAGTATCATTTAACTGCAAGGACTCTTCCCGGGTGCGGGAAAGATGCAGGTTTATGTACTGCCAGGGGTCTCTCTTCATCATAAAAGCCCGGGTGGTGTCATCATAAGATTCACGGTTTTTAACAAAAATCTCGGTTGCCGCGATAGCCAGAGGACTATCAATATACACCTTTATATCAGGATCCAATTTCTTTTCATAACCCAGTTTAATCAAATCATAGATAATATCCTGGGTACGTTCTACGGCAAAGGCCGGTATAACCAGGTTGCCACCTTTGGCCATAGTTTCATTAATAACCTGTAAGAACTTATCGGCCCGGCCCAGGGCCGAGTCATGCAAGCGGTTACCATAAGTCGATTCAATAATAAGAAAATCAGCACTTTCTATTGTCGCTGGATCCTTAACCAACGGTTGGTTAACATTACCCAGGTCACCGCTAAAGACCAGTTTAGATTTCTTGCCGTTTTCCTGAACCCAAAGCTCGATTATAGAAGCTCCCAGAATATGTCCGGCGGTACGCAACCTTATATCAATATTAGGATTTATATTAATAGTTTCATCAACATTAAGAGAACGAAATTGGGAAAGGCAGTTCAGGGCATCCTGGGCGGTATAGATAGGTTCCAGTAATTTAAGGCCGGACCTTTTACGCTTGCGATTTTTCCTTTCTACTTCTGATTCCTGTATATATCCGGAATCGGGAAGCATAACTCGACAAAGTTCTTCGGTAATATAACTACAGTATATAGGGCCGGTAAAGCCTTTTTTACAAAGCTTGGGAATCAAACCACTGTGATCGATGTGAGCATGAGTTAATATAATAAAATCAATACTGGCCGGATCAACCGGAAAATCCTCGTAGTTTCGTTCCTGTAAAGACTTGGGACCTTGAAAAAGGCCACAGTCTACAATAAAACGAAAATCGCCAGTTTCCACTAAAAAGCAAGAACCAGTAACCGTTTTCGCCGCCCCGAGAAATTTAAGCTTCATTTAATTCCACCACTTTCCAGATATATAAATTTATTATACAGCAACAATATTGCGGGCGTCTTTCTTTTTTGAGAGTTTATTAAACTCCTGGTAAAAATTAATTATCTCATAGCGAATCAAATCCTGATTCTTGCCTCTAATAGCCCGATCCAGGTTATTAAAGCTATTACGGGCAAACTCTTTAACCAGTTCATTACTATCCAAATCCTCAACATGCTCACTGTATTTACAGTGCACCTGTTCAAAAATAGCATAGTATAATTCTTTGATTTGAAAAACTCTCTTGGTTACCTGTTCCAAATCCATGTCCTCCTTCTCCACAATATGAAGCAGGCTGTGGAAAAGGTTATGTAATAGTTTATTATTAAATACTGCGACCATTACCTCTCTTTTATACTGTTTACAGAGAAGATAGCGCATATAATCATGATGTTCCTTCCGTGCAACAGGTGAAAGCAGATGATAAGCATTAAGGAGCTCAACTTCGTTAGCAGTAATATCTCCAACCACAAACAAAACCCCCTTTAAATTTCTCTTTAAAGGAGGTTTCCACCTGATATCGCTTAAATCCTTTAGTTATTTATCGTATTATTCATTCTTAATTCCGTGCCATTCGATACGATTCACCACATGGCCTAGATTATTATGGTAATTTATCCTTTTCTATGTCGAGCCAAAAAGTGTCCCATCCGCTCGATAGCTTCCTCTATATTCCCAACACTGGCGGCATAGCAGCACCTTATATAGCCTTCCCCACAATTACCAAATGCATTTCCAGGTACTACCGCTACCTTCTCTTCTTTCAACAATTTTTCGCAAAAATCCTCGCTATTCATGCCGCTATTTTTAATTGACGGGAAACAGTAAAAAGCTCCCCGCGGTTCGAAACAGGATAAGCCAATCTGCGTAAAACCGTTTAGCATCAGTTTGCGCCGGTAATTATAATTATCTACCATCTTGCGCATTTCCCCTTCGCCATGGCGCAGTGCTTCTATGGCAGCCATTTGCGCCATTATAGGAGCACACATGATAGTATACTGGTGGATTTTATTCATGGCGTTTATAATGTCAGGGTGCCCGCAGGCATAACCTATTCTCCAGCCGGTCATAGCAAAGGCTTTAGAAAAGCCGTTAAAAACGATGGTGCGATCCCTCATACCAGGAAATGAGGCTATGGATACATGTTCCCCTTCATAAGTAAGCTCGGCATAAATCTCATCCGATAAAACTATAAGGTCATTCTTTATAATAATATCAACTAAAGCCTGTAGGTCCTCAGCTTTCATTATTCCCCCGGTGGGATTATTGGGGAATGGCAAAATAAGAACTTTACTCCTGGGAGTTATAGCCTTTTCCAGGATATCCGGACGCAGACGATATTCGTCGGCATCATAAGTGAGCAAAGGAACTGGTTTACCGTATACCAGTTTGGTACCCGGGGCATAGGAAACATAGGAGGGCTCCGGTACCAGCACTTCATCCCCAGGTTCTATTAGAGCCCGCAGGGCCAAGTCAACTGCTTCGCTGACCCCTACCGTAACTAGAATTTCATCCGCCGGGGAATAACTTACCCCGATTTTCCTTTTTTCATAGGCGGCAATTTCTTCCCTTAATTCAGGCAGGCCCAGATTGGACGTATACATTGTATACCCCTTCTCCAGGGAATAAAAACAGGCTTCCCGGACATGCCAGGGAGTAACAAAATCAGGTTCACCCACTCCCAGGGAGATTACTCCCTCGGTTTGAGTTACCAGGTCAAAGAATTTTCGTATTCCGGAGGGGGGGAGTTCTTGAACTACCCCGGAAATATAACTGCTCATACTGCTCACGGACTAACCACCAACCTTTTATCTTCCTGGGGTTCCTCAAATACGAAATTATCCTGTTTATAGCGTTTCAATACAAAATGGGTGGTGGTGCTTTGCACCTGGTCCAGGGTAGATAACTTATGGGATACGAAACGGGCTACATCCTGCATAGTCTCGCCGGTTACAGTCACCGACAAATCATAGGTACCGCTCATAAGATAAACACAGCGTACTTCGGGAAAACGGCATATACGCTCGGCAACCCGGCTAAATCCTACTTCCCGTTCGGGAGTAACCTTTACATCAATTAAGGCAGTTACCCCGTCATTTCCCATACGCTCCCAGTTAATAATGGTGTTATAGCCCAGAATATATTTTTCACTTTCAAGCTTATCAATTATAGCAGCTATCTTTTCTTCGTCTTCATCCAGCATGACGGCCATGGTTTTAGCACTTAAACGGGCATCGTTCTCAATTAGATGCAAAACCTTTTTATCCAACTCCATTCCTATTACCTCCTTATAAAAAATAAAAACCCCCATCCCTTAAAGGGACGAGAGTACATTCTCCCGCGGTACCACCCTATTTGGCCAGTGCCCGGCTTAATTAAAATAACGGTTTATTCCGTCCGGCTTGATATTTGACTAGACCCAGATCAATACTACACCGGCGCTCCCAGGCGGCCTTCGCCCCGATACCGTTACCGGTTTTCAGCTTATCCCGGCTCTCTTAAAACAGTAATCCAGGCTACTCTTCTGATCATCGCTTTTAATTATTAATTTACAATATGCTAACATTACCGGGAACTGCAGTCAATAGCGCAGTAGTAAATTATTATTTATAAACAGTGGTAGTTATGTCCAGCAAGGGTAATGTTTTTCTGAACTATTTTCTGTTTACAAGCATATCATTACTCTAGATTTTCTTATGGGGGTGTCATCATTGGATACCATTATGAAGTTAAATAATGAAGAACTTCAGGTAGCACAGAGAATCGATAGCTATTTTAGGTGCAATGATATGAGTTTCCGAGAAAAGGTGTTCCATGCTATGCTTATTACCAGCCATGAGTTGGAAGCCCATCATTTCGGCAATGAATATGAACGCCAACGGGTAATGCAATTCGCCCGGGTATTGGACGGTCTGCTACAGAAGACCACGGGGGTTATTTAAATAACATGAACTTTCGTTTTAATAGCTTATACTCAACCCCATAGCCCAACAGCATCAGGACAACTATGCCCAGGTATATGATTCTTTCCGCCCTCATTTGGCCCTTCATCTTGTTTATAGTTTGTTCCTTTTCACCCATGAAATTAAAAATACTCTGCTTTTCCTCTTTTAT
>JAAYCQ010000037.1 GCA_012729715.1 Syntrophomonadaceae bacterium | reverse complement strand
TCATATACAATGAATAAGGAGATTTTGTGGAAAATGTGGGGATTAGATGGCCAGGAATAAAGAAAAAACAATTTTTATTGTAAATCCGGTCTCTGCCAATGGACGGACCTCAAGAAGCTGGAGACGATTGGAGAAAGATCTTCAGGAAAAAGGTTATATCTTTGATGTAGTTTACACTCATCGACCAATGCATGCTATAGATATTACCCGCAATGCTTTGGAAAAGGGTTTTGAACGGGTGATAGCTGTCGGTGGGGATGGCACCTTTAACGAAGTTATAAATGGTTTTTACCTGGATGGAGAGAAAATAAGCAAGAGTGCTGCTCTTTCAGTATTACCTATGGGCACGGGCGGGGATTTTTCCAGATATCTAAATAACAAAAGCGATATTAATTACATATATCATTTGCTGGAACAGGATCATAACGATGCCTGTGATATCGTTCGTGCTCGATTTACCGGGTGGGATGGCAAACCAACAGAAAGATATTATCTGAACATCTTTGATACCGGAATAGGCAGCGCAACTTGTTATTATATTAATCAAAAATCAAAAGCGCTGGGAGGATTTTTATCTTTTTTATCCGCTACCCTTCGTAGTCTGGCAACCTACAAAAATCAATATCTTACGGTAAAGGTAGATGGAACGGAAGTATTCCAGGGAAAGTCGGCGGTGACGGCAGTTGCTAATGGCAAGTATTTTGGTGGGGGAGTAATGATAGCGCCTCATGCCAAAATTGATGATGGCTTATTGGATATTGTGATTATCGGGGATTTAAGCAAATTGGAATTCTTAAAAAACCTTCCTAAAGCCTATAAAGGTGAACATTTAACCCATCCGCAGGTAGAATATTTTCAGGGTGAAACCGTAAGCATTCAATCGGAGGAGAAATTACTTTTAGAATTAGATGGTGAATCTCCGGGATATGGAGACACTGAGCTGGAGATATATCAGCAGGATATGATACTGGTGGTATAAGAAAGCGAAAACCCTGTATGCACTACCCATGTTTTTACAGTTTAAGCATGAGGGATTGAGCTAAACAGGGCTTTCAGGGAAACGAAGTTTTATACAAAGAAAATTTCTTCGGGTAAGTCCAGAACGGTCGTATCACCGATGTTTAAGATTTCCAGCAAAGATGCTATTTCGGGAACGATATTTTTCACAAAGAAACGGGCTGACGCAACCTTGCCCGCATAGAAAGCATAGTCAAAGTGTTCACTGCCCAGTTCATCAATCTTTTGCTGAGCAATCAGGGCCATTTCCAGGAGCAGCTTACCGGCCCATAGTTTGCCGGTAGCATGCAGCACTCTAGTAGCATAAAGCTGTGGCATACCAGCTGTGGTAAATAGCTCTTTCAATGTTTTAAGAATTTCATCATATTTGCCCATGTAGTCTGCCATAATGCCGAATTCCTGTTCAAAACCGGAAGTGTTTGCATTACTGGTAATGAAATCCCGAATGTGCTGCAGCCAGGCGGCGAATATTTCACCCTTCTTCATGGTCATCTTGCGGCCTACCAGATCCAGGGATTGGATATAGTTGGTGCCTTCCCAGATGGAGTAAATGCGGACATTTCTATAGATTTCGGCAATGGGATATTCTTCGGAAAAACCGTAGCCACCGTAACATTGCAGGGCCTCGGAAATGCATTGCTCGGCCATATCGGAACAATAGGCTTTGACTATGGGAGTGTTGACCTCCAGGAATACCCTGGCCTGTTTATGTAGCTCGGGGTCAGCGCTGTTGTTTTCAATATCAACCCACCAGAAGGTCTGCAAGACCATGGCCCGGAAAGCCTCTATATGTGCTTTTTGGAACATCAACATGCGCTTTACGTCTTCATGTTTGATTATTTGGCATCTTCCTGCTTTGGGGTTGGTGGTGGGGCGGCCTTGAATGCGTTCATTGCAATACTGAACGGCATTGTAATAGGCTGATGCTGCCAGCGCACACCCTGACATACCTGACATCAGGCGTTCTTCGTTCATCATCTTAAACATCTGCGCCATTCCCTGACCGACTCCATCTTCTCCGGGAGGATTACCGAGCAGGAAACCTTTGCATTTACCTTCTTCGCCAAAGTTAATCACACAGGTGGGCGAACCCTTATGCCCCAGTTTATGCTCAATACCAGCACAATTGATGTCATTCCATTCCCCGGGGTTGCCATTGGCATCAGGCAGGTATTTTGGAACTACGAACAGAGACAGACCCCTGGTCCCGGGTGCGGCACCCTCAATGCGGGCCAGGGTAAGGTGGATTATATTTTCAGTGATATCCTGTTCTCCACCGCTAATAAAGCACTTGGTTCCCTTAATCAGGTACACACCGGGTTCTCCGGTAGGAATAGCTCTAGTGGTTGAATCGCCGACATCGGAACCCGCCTGGGGTTCTGTAAGATCCATAGTTCCGGCCCACTTGCCGCTATACATGTTGGGCAGGTAGGTCTTTTTGAGTTCTTCGCTGCCGAAGTCCCTTATCAGCCCGGCAGCTCCGGAATTGGCCAACCACATGGTCTGAATGGAAGGGTTGGCGCCTATGAAATATTCATTCAAAGCCCATACCACCGAAAGCGGTAAAGCTGATTCATCATTGGGGTCCATGTTGGTAGCGGCGAAACCGTTTTCAACAATAAAGTTGTAGGCAGTTTTACTGGAATCGGGGGTTATAACTTTACCGTTTTCAAATTTACAACCGATTTCATCTGAATTTGCACAGGAGGGAGCTACTACCTCTTTAGCGCCTTTGAGTGCATTATCCAGGATAAAATCCAGATCATCTACTGAATACCCGTCTTTAAAGCGTTCTGTAGAAAATATTTTGTCCATATCCAACCATTCTTTAAGGATGAACTTCTGATCTCTGCTATTGTTCATAAAGTTTGAAGCCATTCTTTCTCCCCCTTTTGTCATTTGTGGCAATCTCTTTCCAGGCGGTTACTGGTTATGCGGTTGTATTTCCAACCTTACATATCTGGAAATTATTACTACGTATTAATGTTATTAAACCATAAAAAGGCTGTCCTGTGTAATCTATTTTTTGAAACGGCTTACGAATTTTGCGACTAAATAGCATACTCCCAGAGCTAGAATAAAGCGCCCAATTTGTATGGGAACGACTATCGCGCCCAGGGCTGCCCAGATGAGAGTATCTTCAATTAATGAATGACAGAGCACTAGAAATAGATTTACTAAGTAAATATCCTGGCTGCTAAGCTTACCCTGGCGGGTGCTATCAAGGATTATGGCTCCTCCGTAGCCAATACCCAGTAAAAGGCCGGCCATCAGTGGTAAATTGGCTTCGCCGGTCATGCCTAAAAGGCGGGTAAAGGGTGACATAAGCGCAGTTAATTTATCCAGTATATGATATTCCTGAAAAAACTCCACCATAATCATTACTGCAGTTATGATAAGAGCCAGTTGCCCGACCAGTAAAAAACTGCTTTTGAGAACGGTGGAAGCAGCAGTTATAAAGGACAATATGAAGGCCTCCTATAGGATATAATTGATGAGCATAGCCAGACCCACGGCAGCCAGTAACCTGATTATTATCAGGGAGCTTACCCGCGAGCCGCTTTTCTTGCTTATAACTGATTCTATCGGAATATCATGGGCGCAGAGTATAAATGATGCTATTATGGTTAGTTCCTTAACATCAAAACCCAGCGGGACCAGAGCCCCGATGGCGGCATAAAAACTAACCAGGGCTCCCAGAATCAGAGGCAGGGCAGCTTCACCCGGCAGCCCAATCAGATGCATCATGGGCTCTAATAAGCCGGAAAGCCATTTAATAACCGGGGTGTAGTTTAACATACTCACCACAATATAAACGGGCAGCACTACTTTGATCCCCAATTCCCAGGTAAGATTAAGCCCTCTTCTTATACCTCGAGATAATACCTGCACAGTCTAAACCCCTTGCCATATGGAAGATATAGTAGTCGTTTGTAAAAGCCCATTATCACTGGTCATTAAGTCTTCCCAGCTGAGCTCAGAAACTCGCTTTTTGCCTGATGAAGCTACAGCTATAGCTACTTCCTGGCGTAATGCTTCCATAAAATTTGTCAGGGCCTGGGTGGCCTCCTTTTCTTTTAGGTTGACTGCTTTTTTCCCATCAGCCAGAATCAGCGACTCTACCGGTTGCCAGGGAACAGCTTTCGTTACCTGGCGATGAAGCAGGGCAAAAAGAACGACATTATCCAGCATAACTGCTCGTGCTCCCAGGGCCAAAAGTTTAAGACTATCGCCGGCATCCCAGATGCCACCACTGGCTATTAAATCAATTTGGTTATCAAGTTTCTGCTGGTACAGGAAACGATGAGCACGGGCCAGGGCATAGGCCAGGGGCAGGCCAAAGTTGGCTGCAGTTACTGCCGGAGCCAGCATAGAACTGGACTCATAACCTTCTATAATAATCGCATCCACCTCCGCCTGGGCTAATATTTCCAGGTCCTTTTCTATCGCGCTGCTACCGGCCAGGCGTACGGCCATCGGAACTCCTCCGCTCAGCTTTTTAAGTTCACTAACCAGACGGGATAGCTCTTTTCTCCCTGAGGGAAGGTTATAAAAATGGGGTAAATAGGTTTGCTGGGAAAGGGGGCTAAAACCTGCTTGTTCCCAGTTAAGCGGGGAAACCGAACCCTGCCCCAGTTTTATTTCTACCATATGGGCCTGCCTTAAGTTAGTATCTGTCGGCATAGGCGAATCTGGCTCATCCAGGGTTAGAATCAGGCGGCCTATTTCTGCCAGTTCATCGGCGCCGAACACCTGCTCACCAGTTAGCAAAGCCGTTCCACTAATATTAGCTGCATCTATTAGAGCTTGCCGTACCGTATCACTTACCTGCAATCCAGTGGACGGCGCAGCAATAATAAAGGGGGATGCCAGATTAAGAGGCTTACCACTGGACGTACCAATTTTTACTCTGGTGTCAATGGAATAGTAGTCGCGTATTGGCGGACAGGAGAGTTGGGCGGGACTTAAATAGACATGGGAAAGGATGTCATCAGTTTTAAGGCGGTCTGATGGCTTGAGCAAGGCTTTTCCAGTTTCCGCCCGCCGTAAAACTTCCACCAGCCGCAGCCAGGGAATATTGTGGTAGCTATAAGTATAGGAGAGCAGCGAATCTTTAAGTGATGGGCCGCTAATATACTTTTTAATAATTTTGTCTATGGTAAGGTTAATAGCCAGAGGTGCTAATATGGCAGTTATTATAGACCCCACCAAAGCACCAATAAAGGACCACAGGTAATTATTTCCCACGCTAGAATGCCCTCCTTTAACCATATAAAAATAGTATTACCGCCGTACCTGCAAATATGAGAATAGATGCCAAACCACACGGTTAAGAAAGGATTTTCACTATATATTCTAGAACTGTTGATAATAGGGTACAGATAGGGGCAAAGATCCATATCAGTTTATCTGGAGGGTTAGGATGGAAATTACGGGTTTTGCCTGGAAGCTGGCAGATATTATATTTATCATTAATATATTTCTGGTGGCCATAGTGGTAATATTTGAGCGCCGCAATCCGGTTGCCACTGTAGCCTGGATTTTATTACTGGTTTTTGTTCCTATATTAGGATTTTTAGCGTATGTATTTCTGGGGCAGAACCTGCAACGCAAAAAACTCTTCTACTTAAAAGAAGAGGAAGAGCATGAACTTTTGAGCTTACTGGCGGGACAGGACGTTGGCCTGCGCCAAAATAGCCTCCATTTCAATGACCCTCGCATTCGGGAATATCTCGATCTGGTCTATCTGCAGATGGTCAGCAGTTATTCGTTATTAACTCAGGATAATAAGGTGGAAGTTTTCTACGAGGGGGAGGAGCTATTTAATCGCATACTATCCAGTTTGAAAAATGCCCAACATTACATTCACATGGAGTATTTTATTATTCGCAATGATTCCCTGGGTCGATATATAATGAAAATTCTCACTAAAAAAGCTAAAGAAGGGGTAGAAGTTAAAGTGCTCTATGATGGCATGGGCTCTATACGGCTATCTCCACGCTTTTTTAAAAAATTTCATGAAGCCGGTGGCCGCAGCGCTGCCTTTTTCCCGCCTTTTTTACCTTATATTAATGTGCGTATAAACTACCGCAACCATCGTAAAATTCTCATTATTGACGGTGATGAAGCCTATGTCGGAGGGTTTAATATCGGTAATGAATACCTGGGACTGTCATCTCGTTTTAATCATTGGCGCGATTGCCATCTAAAAATTAAGGGGAGTGCCATTGACACCCTGGAAATGAGATTCCTGGTCGATTGGCGTTTCGCCGCCCGTGACTCTTTGCCGGAAACCGACGTCTATTTTCCTACCCGCAAGCCGGAAGGGAGCAGTGCATTACAAATAGTATCCAGCGGGCCGGATATGAATTATCCGGCGATAAAAAATGGCTATCTTAAACTTATTAATAAGGCTCAACATAAGCTTTATTTAGAAACCCCTTACCTGATACCTGATGACAGTATACTGGAAGCTTTAAAAATAGCTGCCCTTTCCGGAGTAGACGTACGTTTAATGATTCCCTATAAACCGGACCATTTTTATGTTTACTGGGCCTCCCTTTCTTATGTGGGGGAATTGCTGGCGGCTGGTGTTCGTTGTTATCAGTACCAAAAGGGGTTTTTGCACAGTAAAATTATTTGCGCCGATGGCTTTGCCAGTTCAGTGGGGACTGCGAACTTGGATATCAGGAGCTTCGAACTTAATTTTGAGGTTAATGCTTTTATATATGACGAGGAAATCAGCCGTCAACTGGAGGAAGAATTTCTATTAGCTCTTGAAGATTGTATCGAAATTACCCGTGAAACTTATGCTATGCGATCAATGCGAGTTCGTTTCAAGGAAGGCCTGTTCCGTCTGCTTTCGCCTATACTCTAGGATTAAACCCCAGAGTTCAGTGGTCGGCCGGGCAGACACAGGGGTCTGCCCCTACATATCGAAAGTCGGAGGTCAGAGATCTGAAGTCGGATGTTAACCTCCAACCCCTTACCTCTCACCCCTCACTATTCGATTACAAGGATTTCCATCTTATATGGCGAATATTGTTAAGAAATCTAAAGCTTTTATTAATAGATAGAAGGGGTGTTTGCCTTGCCAGAGCCTAAAAGCCGAATGAATGTAATGATTGACCAGGTAGTGACCCTGAAAAACTACCTGACAGAGCAGCCTGACCAGACTGAGAAGCAGCTGATAGAGGCTCTCGGTTTTAAGAAGACGACTTTATATCGTTTGCTATCTAATCTGGCCAATGATCCGCTAATATGTGTTGATGGTAAGTTCCCGGTGGTGGCACGGGGACGGCAGTTAAGCCTAAAAACGGTTGAAAACTATCTGTCTAAAGTAGAAAAAGACCGGGCGGAAGGGCCAAAACCTGCAGAGCGCTTGCTTTACCTGTATATTAACCTGCATAATTCCATTCCTTTCGGCGGACTGAGCATGAAAGAAATCAAAAGGGGTTATGAGGAACTGATTGAACAAAGTGGTGGAAAGAGCCCTTCCGACGTAGCTTTAAAGCGGATGATTTACCGTGACCTGTTAGAGTTAGATAGTATTGAAAGGCCTTCCACGGGAAGTCGTAAATACTGCCTCACAGAACGCTATTTACCGAAGCTTAGTCCTGATAGTGCCGCAGCAGTTTATGTAAGCATGTTACTGTACGAAAATACTCTTTTAGATAAGGCTACCACCTGTGCCAAAAACGAAATTGAAAAGACTTTCTTTAAGAATGTCGGTATGAAAGTGGGGCTGTTATCGGAAAGGATATATGTTATAGGAGACACCCTGTCCCAGCCCGAAGAATTTGGTGATACCCTGGGAAAACTGGTGCGTGCCGTAATTGAGGGTTTTGAGCAAAAGATTAGTTATGCCAAGGTTAATGGAGAGGTTTCGGAGCGGATAATCCGGCCGGTAGGCATAGTTTGTAAGCGTAATGTCTGGTATGTAATAGCCTATGCACCTGAACACAAGGATTACCGAACCTTCCGGGTGGATCAAATTATTTCCGTAGTTAATCGTGAAAACAACACTTTTAAATATCCTAAGGGATTTAGCATTACCAAACATATCGGTGATAGCTGGGGCGTTTATTGTGATGACCCGGTCCGAAAGGTGCGGCTTAAATTCTCTCGGACAGTAGCCAACCGGGTTAAAAATTTAAGGTATCATCATAGTCAGAAAATTATCGGGGAAAGCCGGGATGGATCGTTAATAGTAGAGTTTGAAGCCTGCGGTTTTAAGGAATTACAGACCTGGATTTTGCAGTGGGGGCCGGAGGTAGAAGTTTTGGAACCGCTTGATTTACGTGAGCAGGTCAGGGAGCGGGCCCGGCAGGTAGTGAAGTTATATCAGCGCCGGGGGAAAAAGGTAAATCAGGGGTTTGACGGTTTAGCGTGATCTCCATATAACTTTACCTACTATACGATATTGACCTTCAGTATAGATTTCAGCAGGATAATTGCTGTTATCGAAAAACAGTATTATTTGGTTTTCAGTACGGGTTATACGAGCAATTATCGCGTCCTCGAGTCCTGTCAGGACAACAACTATATCATTATTTTCAACCTGAGGGTTCTTTTTTACCAATACTGTATCCTCATCTTTGAGGGTCGGGCTCATGTTATCACCGTGTACATAAAGGTAAAAATAGTTAGCCAAATCATCCCCGAATATTTTGGTAATGGACTCTTTAACTGACCAATACTCAACAACATAATCGTCATTCATGGCCTGGGTTCTTTTAATCCTGTCAAATACCGGAACCTGTCCGCCAGAAACTGATGGTAAAGAACCGGTAGCTTGTACCAGTGTATGCATCGGTGGGAGTTGTATTTCTTCAACTTTTGCATTTGTCTGTTGATAAGATTTTTCTTTGTTACGGGTCTCGACCGTTTCCTGAACGATACGGTAACCTTTTACGGCTTCATCGGCCGATAGGGTGGAAAAAATTGTACCCAGAAGCAGCTTGGTAGAGACATCGAAATAATCGGCCAGTTTCTCCAGCACATCCAGCGTAACCTCAAGCTTACCCTTTTCGTAAAGGCGTATGGCGGTTTCGGTGACGTCAATCGCGTCTGCCAGTTCTTTCTCACTCAAATTCATTTCCAGGCGTAAATATTGAAGCCTTTCTGCAAATGGCATTGGTAAGACCTCCGAAAATGTTCTAATTACCTACCTGATAGGTTTTCCAGGACAAGTCTTCTGGCTTAACTTTATCTAACAATCTGACCAGTTCTTCTGGCCCATGATAAATGCCGTCGCCCCTAAAGTTCTGAGCCATTAGCACCACCGGCATCAGGGGAAAAAACTTGGAGAATACCTTAACTGCTTCTGAAATCAATAAATCATTTTCTAAAACATCTCGTTTTACTATTACAACTACAAAGGTAGACTCATCTTTTTTAACAACCGCAGCGCTAAATTCCATCAAGCGGATTCTCCTTTCAACCTGGGACTCTGGTCCTTAGCAGGTAAAATATTCTTATAGCTATATTTTATGGTAATCTAAAAAATGGTTGTAGACAAGGTAATTTAAATTATATTAATGAAATTAGTAAAGGCTTCGCAGGATAACCGTAATTATTGTAGAATATAACCGGATAAGAGAAGATTGCTGATAAACTAACGCTAACTTTATACTGATAATTAACCACGAAGGTTATAGCAGGCCAGAAGGCCGCATTACTACTTCGTGCTTTTTTCTGTATTTTTACTTACCTATAACGGTAATATTGTAAGGAAACGGGTTGATTTTATAGGATGTGTTATACTAATGGCAGCTAAAAAGAGAAGCGGGGGTAAAGGGTTGCGAATAGCGGTAATTGATGGCCAGGGAGGCGGAATTGGACGGGTAATAGTCGAAAAACTGCGCAAAGAAATGGGCGATTCCTGTGAAATTATTGGACTGGGTACCAATTCCATAGCTACCTCTCTGATGTTAAGAGCTGGTGCCAATGAAGGGGCAACCGGTGAAAATGCGGTTATTAAAAGCGTGGCCGGAGTTGATGTTATCGCGGGTTCTCTGGCCATTTTAGCGGCTAATTCTTATTTGGGAGAATTAACTCCAGCGATGGCGGAGGCTATTGCTTCCAGCGGAGCTATTAAGCTGCTTATCCCGCTTAATCGTTATAAAATTGAAGTACCCGGTACTATTGATGAACCTTTGCCTATTCAGGTTGATTATCTGGTTACGCGAATAAGGCAAATTTATGAGCAGACATTTTTAAAATAGGGTGACACAGGAACCGTCCCTTGTCACCCAGGAACCGTCCCTTGTCACCCGGTATTAATCGGAAAGGTGGTAATAATATGTGCAAAAACATGCCGCCGCTGGAACTGGCTATTCAGTTTCATGGTCATATTTGTCCTGGTCTTTTAATAGGGGTAAGAGCGGCTGAATTTGCCCAGAAACATCTAGATATATCTCAAGATTATGATGAAGAATTACTGGCTGTAGTGGAGACTGATTCCTGCGGGGTGGATGCTATCCAGGCCATACTGGGCTGTACCTTTGGCAAGGGCAATCTAATATTTAACGACTATGGCAAAAATGTATATACTATTGCCAGTCGAGATAAGAACCAGGCGGTTCGTATAGCCCAGAAATATGGCGCTACTTCCTTTAGAGAGTCGGAGCGCTTCCGTGAATTAAATCGTAAGCAAGTATTAAGCGAAGAGGAAGCAGCGGAAAAAGAAAACTTGATCGGGGTTCTGTTTGAGAAAATTATGACCATGCCGTTGGAAGACCTTTTTACCTGGGAGGATGTCGAACTTAAAATGCCTGGTAAAGCACAGATACATGCTACCCGGCAATGTGCTGTCTGTGGTGAAGGGGTTATGGAAACTCGTACCCGGCAGACGGAAACCGGAATTCTGTGTATTCCTTGTTACAATAAGCTCGGAGGTGAAGCTTAATGTGTGAAGCTAATGTCTATATTGACCGTGGCGCTGGCGAAGAACTATTAATGGAGAAAGTGGATCGCATCATTCCTGGAGAAGAGAATAACATCTTTATGGAAAGTATCTTTGGCGAGCGCAGGGTAGTAAAGGCCCGTATACGGGAAATGGAACTGGTACACCACCGGATTATACTGGAAGAGGTTAAGGAAGCAACCGGGGTACGGGAACTGGAAATTTGGCTGGAGCCTGATACTGATCATGGTCATTTCCATGAGGGTGAAGAAGTAAGCTTAAAATTGCTCAAAGGCTACAACATGAAGGCTGACCCTACCGCAGGTTTACAGGATATTAAGGCTTTTGTCGTTTCTGAAGGCGACAAACGCGAAGTTCATTTACATGAGCACGATGAGTCAAAAAATATCATTTTAGGTCAGGAAACCGAAGGCTTAATACAGGTTTATGTAAATGAAGAGGATAAACTGTATACCAAATTAATAGTTGAAATAGGCCATCACCACCACCATGGGCTAGAACCGCTGGGTTTACCGCTGGAGATTGTCCCTAGCAATTACAGCCATGCCCGTATGGGTGAGAACTATGAAATTCAGGTACTAAAAGACGGGGAACCACTGACTGGTGCGGAAGTTAGGGCTACTTATTCTGGAACCCAGAACCGGGATTATCCCCATCATTTGACTACTGATAGCGAAGGTAAAACCAGGCTCTACCTTACTGCCCGGGGTAATTATCTGTTTACCGTTAAACATGATGGCATTACCAGTACATTTACCTTGATGAAGAGTTTCTAATGGGGTGACAGGGGCAAAAATATTTTACTATATCTTGCAGGAAATTAGAGTTTAGCGTAGAAATAAATAAAGATATTACAGCACCACGAAGGTGTTAAAATATATTGTTGGTTTAAGTAAAAATAGAATAAGAAGTTAAGAAGGCCATGAAGGCAGGGTTGGAATGAATCCAGCACACTGATTTTTCATGGCCTTTTTTCTGTTTTTACCGGGTAAAATGCAAGTTCTAATGGGGAGGGTTAAGAATGCATATTCCAGATGGTTATTTAAGTCCACAGACTGCGATACCGATGATTGCGGTCATGGTTCCAGTTCTGGGGGTGGCGGCTAATAAGGTTAAAAACGACCTGAAAAAAAAGCAGATTCCGATACTGGCCGCCGGTGCAGCGTTTTCATTTGTCATTATGATGTTTAACTTGCCGGTACCAGGGGGGAGTTCAGCACATGCCGTCGGGGCAGTATTGCTGGCGATACTTCTGGGGCCATGGGCAGCCTGTCTGGGGGTATCGGTAGCATTAATTATTCAAGCCCTGGTGTTTGGTGATGGTGGCATACTGGCACTGGGGGCTAATTGTTTTAATATTGCCTTTGTAATGTCTTTCGTCGGGTATTATGCTTATAAACTAATTAAAGGGGCCGCTGATAAATTATCAGGCCGAGGGATGGCAGCTGCTTTTATAGGAGGTTATGTGGGGCTAAACATTGCTGCCTTGACTACGGCCTTAATGTTTGGAGCTCAGTATCACTTATTCCAGGCTGCTGATGGCACGCCATTATATTTTATGTATTCCATTAAAGTAGCGGTTACGGCAATGATGACGGAACATCTAATACTGGCAGGTCCAGTTGAAGGATTAGTTACAGTTATTGCCCTCTGGTTCGTGGGCCAGAATTACCCGGCGCTACTGTCAAATGGTCCCAAATGGATAGCTAGTAATGACAAGGGGGTAGGAAGCCATGTTTAAAACCTATAAAAATTTGTGGTGGGGCTTACTGGCACTAATCATCATTTCACCGCTGGGACTGCTGGCTACAGGTACTGCATTTGGGGAATGGGGTTTGGATGAATTGGTAGATGAAGTTGGCTTCATCCCCGCCGGGCTGGCCAAGTTCGCTGACTTTTGGCCGCATTCACTAATGCCTGATTATTCAGTTCCAGGAATGGAAGGTAGTTTCGGCTTGGAGGCCGCCGGATATATTATCTCAGCTGTAGTAGGAATACTTCTGGTAGTCCTGGTGATATCGATTTTCTATCGTATGGCCAGGGATTAAATAAGGTTTGTAGGGGAAAGGTGACAGGGGACGGTTCCTGTGTCACCTCTTAGAAGGTGACACAGGAACCGTCCCCTGTCACCTGGAGGATAAACATGGATAAAGTATTTATACCGGATTGGATGGGTAAAGGACAATATATAGAGGTCAGCTCAGGGGGTAAGGGTAAAAGCAGGATGGGTTTTTTGCGAAAAACACTGCGGGAGCTGCAAAAAAGCTTATCCAGCGAGCGTTTGAGTGAATATTACGCCCGGCAAGATGGTTTGCTACAGCACATTGACCCTCGTATTAAATTAGTTGCTGCTATTGGTTTAATACTCCTGGTCGGGCTCACCCGTAAGTTTGAGATTTTGCTGGGTCTTTGGGTACTAACCTTGATATTGATGTACTTTTCCCGCTTGCCGGTTTTAAAAATGCAGGCAAGTATCTGGGCTTTTATTCCCCTGATAACGCTGCTTATTGCTGTTCCGGGAATGTTTAACTTGTTTAATGATGGTATACCAATACTGGTACTGCACCGTTTCAGTGAGCCGGTATACCTGTGGGGGTATAAGCTGCCCCAGAGTATATTTATCAGCAAGCAGGGTACTATGGCTGCATTATATCTTTTCTTGCGAGTGGGTTTATCATTATCCCTGGGGGTTTTACTAGCGGTTACCACACCGGTATCACGCCTGCTAAAATCCTTGCGTATGCTTGGTATACCGGCATTGTTTGTAATGCTCATTGAAATGACCTATCGTTATCTGGTTATGTTGCTTATGCTTTCTCTGGAAATGTTTGAGGCACGCAAGATGCGTACTGTAGGTAATTTATCCCTGCGCCGTCAGCAGGCCCAGGTAGGTTCGTCCATGGGAACGCTGTTTGCAAAAAGTATGATAATGGCTGAAGAAGTTTACCAGGCCATGACTGCCCGCTGTTATACCGGACAATAAGGAACATGAAATAAACGAGGGGTAACCCCTCGTTTATTTATTTTCACAGGAATATGGTACCAGATAAAGGTATAATACTTATTAAGGATGAAGCAAAGATTGGAGGACGTTCCTTGGCGAAAACGCTGTTTTGTTTACAGGGAGTAGGTTTTACTTACGGCAGAGGAATAGAGGTATTTCATAATTTAAACTTAAAGATTGATGAAGGGGAAAGTGTTTGCTTGCTGGGTGCCAACGGTTCCGGCAAATCGACCTTGCTTAAGATATTATGTGGTCTGGTCTTTCCGGATGAAGGCCGGTTTGAAGCCTTTGGCCGAGAAATAAATGAAGAAGTTATGGAAAATGACCGCATTGCCCAAGAGTTCCACCGCCGGGTGGGGTTCATTTTCCAGAATTCTGATGCCCAGCTATTTACTACCCGGGTGTGGGATGAGATTGCCTTTGGCCCTATGCAGTTAGCTTTGAGCAGGGGCGAGGTGAAGCAAAGGGTAGATGATGTAATTCAGATGCTAAAACTGGAAGAGCTTAAAGAAAGATCACCTTACTTATTAAGTGGGGGAGAGAAGAAAAAGGTGGCAGTAGCCTCGGTCCTGGTATTAAACCCGGAGGTGCTGATTCTGGATGAACCGACCAATGGTTTGGACCCACGTACCCAGCGATGGCTGATAGACCTTTTATTAGAACTGAATCATAGGGGTTGTACCATAATTACCTCCACGCACAACCTGGAATTAGCCCATGCTTTGTCCCACAGAGCCCTGGTTTTATCTGAACTGCACCAACTGGTATTTGATGGTCTTACCTCCGACGTTTTGGCTGATCGTAACCTGCTGCAAGAAGTAAACCTGATTGACGAATATTGTCATGTGCACGGAGAGGGCCAGCACATTCACCGCTATGTTCATAATTAGTGAGGAGTGAGGGGTTAGGCGTAAGGTGTTATATGTTAGGTCTATACTATATGATTTAATTTAAATATATCAAAAAGACGGTCCCCGTGATATAAGGCTTGTCAAACAAGGGAAGATACAATAAGATAAATAAAACAAAGTTAATAAAAAAATTAAGGGTATTTTAATTAGAAAATAGATTTTAATTCACGCGTCGCGTCATATGTAGGGAACGGCCCCTGTGCCGTTCCGCCATGGGTTAGAAACAAAATACTTCTATTTTCATAAGTGGTTGTGTGCCGTACTCATGGCTGGTTAATAAAAAAATTAAGGGTATTTTGTAGGATTTTTTAAATTTATATAGAATATATAGCTTGTATAATCTGTAAACTGATCAAGGAATGACAGTTTCCGGAAGGAAGAAAAGTTATTAGTAAGTGAAAGGCTTACCCGGTGTGCAGCAAAAATTGCGTTTTGCAACACATAATATCTCCGAGTCTGTTTATCCTAAGGTGTAAACTAGGGAATACAGACCTGGGTATAGCCCGAAAGTGCTATACCTTCCCGTATTGTGAAAAGGAGATGCTCAGTTTAGGCAGAAGAGGATAAGTGTGCCCATGAAGGGTTCGGCTGCTTGTTCGTCTGTGCATCTATGCTCGGCATTTCTTGTCGAGCTTTTTTATTTT
>JAAYCQ010000232.1 GCA_012729715.1 Syntrophomonadaceae bacterium | reverse complement strand
TGCAAAACTTCTTTTTTCCTGTTTGCTCTTAGTTATTGGATTGGCACCTCATAGCTGGACCGAGTTTAAAAAAGCCCTGGTCTATTTTTATGGTATTAGTTTTACCGTAGCCGGTGCCAGTATTGCTGCTTCTTATTTAGCGGCAGTACCGGGCCAGGGGTTCAGTTTTTCATATCTATGGTTGCTGGCAGGTGCTACTTTTGCACTCCTAATTGGGGTCTTCGGGGAAAAATACTTACTCCGAAGAATTGTTCCAAATTTATTAAGGTTTGGAGTGGAATTGCGCTTTGGAGCCCACAGTTGTAATGGCCAAGGTTTTCTGGATACCGGTAATGGATTAAAAGACCCTCTTACCAAACGACCGGTGGTAGTAGCCGAATATGAGTTTTTAAAGCCATGTTTACCACAAGATTTTCAACAGGCCTTTGATGATAATCGGGATGAAGATGATATCCTAAACCGTTTGAGCCACAGCAGTTGGGCCAACCGCTTACGGATAATACCTTTTAGTTCTATTGGCAGGAAAAATGGCATTTTAGTGGGAGTTCGAGCTGATAGCATTCTAGTAAATATGGGGAAGAAAAACGTATTACATAATAACGTGGTAATCGGTATTTACCGGGATAAACTGAGCCAGGATGGAAGTTATCATTTGCTTATTCCGTCAGAAATTGTGAATCAGGGATAGGAGGTTGGATTATGAACTTAATTTCCAGATTGAAAAGATGGCGTTTATATTTATTACAATTGTATCTTAAGAAAAAACTACCCCAGTTAATTCATTATATTGGATCAACCGAGGTACTTCCACCACCTTTGCGGGAAAACGAAGAACATGAACTAATTAACAAGCTAGCTGATGGGAATATGGAGGTTAAATCTACTCTAATTGAACATAACCTGCGCCTGGTAGTTTACATAGCTAAGAAATTCGAAAATACCGGAATTAACATAGAGGATTTGGTATCAATTGGTACCATTGGTTTGATAAAAGCGGTCAATACATTTGAACCAAAAAAGAATATAAAACTGGCGACTTATGCTTCGCGCTGTATCGAAAATGAAATCTTGATGTATTTGCGCCGAAACCTTAAGCATCGGGTTGAGGTATCTCTGGATGAGCCATTAAATGTGGATTGGGATGGAAATGAACTGTTACTTTCAGATGTTTTAGGAACCGAAAGCGATATGATATATAAAAAAATTGAAGGGGAAGTAGAGAAAAACCTGCTCTGGCAGGCTATGCACAAACTAAACCCGCGAGAAAAAACCATAATTCAACTACGTTTCGGGTTAGGTGATGTTGGGGAAAAAACCCAGAAAGAGGTGGCCGATATCCTGGGAATATCCCAGTCCTACATATCCCGCCTGGAAAAACGCATATTAAAACGATTACAAAGGGAAATCCGCAAAATCGAATAATTACTTACTGACCCTTTCCTCGAATAATTTTACCGGTTTTAGTAAATAATTTAAAAAAGATTTGAGAAAAGGGGAAGGGGTGAAGCTATGATTAATAAAGTAGAAATATGCGGCGTAAATACTTCCAAATTACCAGTATTAAAAAATGAAGAAATGCGCAACCTCTTCAAAGTGATGCAGGCGGGTGATACCCAGGCCCGAGAGAAGTTAATTCAGGGCAACCTCAGGTTGGTGCTTAGTGTTATCCAGAGGTTTAACAATCGGGGCGAATATGTTGATGATCTTTTCCAGGTTGGTTGTATCGGGCTTATTAAGTCAATAGATAATTTTGATTTAAGTCAGAATGTCCGGTTTTCTACCTATGCTGTTCCTATGATAATTGGTGAGATAAGAAGGTATCTGCGAGATAATAACGCAATCAGAGTTTCCAGGTCTTTGCGGGATATAGCCTACAAAGCCCTGCAGGTTAGAGAAAAATTGATAACCGATAATTCTGCGGAACCAACTGTAATGCAAATAGCCCAGTACCTTGATGTTCCCCGTGAAGAAGTGGTATTTGCTCTAGATGCCATACAAGAACCGGTATCGCTGTTTGAACCTATTTACAACGATGGGGGTGACCCTATTCTGGTTATGGATCAAATTAGCGATGATAAGAATACCGACCAGCAGTGGTTAGAGGAAATATCCATAAAAGAAGCTATGAAAAAATTGAATGATAGGGAAAAGCATATCGTTAGCCTACGATTTTTTGCAGGCAAAACCCAAATGGAAGTAGCAGAAGAAATAGGAATCTCCCAGGCTCAAGTTTCAAGACT
>JAAYCQ010000231.1 GCA_012729715.1 Syntrophomonadaceae bacterium | reverse complement strand
GAAGGCCGTGTGAATCCTGAATCAGAGCATTTGCAAAAACTGCCGGGGCACCTGAGAAGCTTTGAAGCGGCAGTTAAATACCCTCCTAACCAAACCTATATAGGAAATATTACTCCTGATGAGTTAAACGATATTTCCCGCCCCTGGTATGAAAACCCCACCAATGATGCTAATCGCAATGGTAAATACGGCGAAATAATGCCAGAAGACGAATTTATTGGGCTTATGAAAATTGTCGATATATTTGACCTGGTAGTGTTAGAAGAAAAATTTCAAGCCGCGGTAAAAGAAAAACTGGCAGCCCACCCTGTATTGGCTGGCATCAACAATTTTGAAAACATGGATAAAAACATTAGTCCCATTGATGAAATACAGAAAATAACGGATGAACATCTGGCTTCACCCCTATATTTTGAGGGTGCCCTGGTAGGATGTGTTAAAAAAGCGCACGAATTTGATGACGCCTTATCCGCCCATGTAATGTTTGAAAATCTGGTTTCCAAAGCATCAGCAGTTTTTGCTTTAAAAATGCTGTTGGCCAAAACGGATTTAGACAAAGAGGACGTTGATTATATAATCGAATGCTCGGAAGAAGCATGTGGAGATATGAACCAGAGGGGCGGTGGCAACTTTGCCAAAGCGATTGGCGAAATTTGTGGTTGCATTAATGCTACCGGTTCTGATACCAGGAGTTTCTGCGCTGGCCCCGCTCATGCTCTGGTAGAAGCTGCAGCTCTGGTACAGACCGGGATTTATAAAAATGTTGTAGTACTGGCAGGTGGCTGCATGGCTAAACTAGGCATGAATTCCAAGGAGCACGTTAAAAAAGGAATGCCGGCATTGGAAGATGTGCTGGGAGCCTTTGCGGTACACATCGGTGAAAACGACGGTATCAACCCCGTTATTCGCACTGATGCGGTGGGCCGCCATAGAATTGGTTCCGGAGCATCACCTCAGGCGGTAATGACTGCTATTGTAACCGACCCCCTGGATGGCATAGGCTACAAGATTACGGATGTAGACCGTTACGCGCCGGAAATGCAGAATCCGGAAATAACTGAACCTGCCGGTGCCGGTGATGTCCCTCAGGCTAATTATAAAATGATAGCAGCCCTGGCAGTAAAAAGAGGAGAAATCGATAAGGCGGATATGCTTAAAACCGTTGCCAGCTTTGGTATGCCGGGATTTGCACCTACTCAGGGGCACATTCCCTCCGGAGTGCCTTTTATTGGCCCTGCCCGGGATATGATTATTTCCGGTAAAATCAACCGGGTCATGGTTATCGGTAAGGGAAGCTTATTCCTGGGAAGATTAACTAACCTTTTTGATGGCGTTTCTTTTCTGATCGAGAAGAATCCGGGAACTATTGATACCGGGTTTGACAAAGAACTAGTACGCAAAATGATTGGAGAAGCCATGGGCGAGTTTGCTAAATCTTTTAGCGCTCAATAATTATCGATACCGGAAAGTGACTTTTCTTAAGGAGATGAAGTAATGGGCCATAAAATTCGGCAAACTATTGCGGAAGTTTTTGAAGAAATGGCTGAAGCTTTGGAAACCGGGTCTTTTGGTAAGAAAACTAGAGTAGGACTTACTATTCTGGGTAGTGAGCATGGCCCTGAAGAATTGGTTCGGGGAGCAGAACTTGCCCAAAAGAGCAACTCTGATATACAGGTAGTAGTTATTGGTTACGGAGCAGAAACTGATTTGGAAATGGTTGCAGCAAGCGATGAAAAAGAGGCTCATGCCAAAATGGATGCAATGCTCTTGGCGGGAGACCTGGATGCTGCAGTTACCATGCATTATAGTTTCCCCATTGGGGTTTCCACCGTAGGCCGGGTTATTACTCCGGCACATGGGAAACCGATGTTTCTGGCTACCACGACTGGTATTTCTGATGTGGATAGAGTGCCGGCCATGTTGAAAAATACGCTTTACGGCATAGCTACAGCTAAAGCCTGTGGTATTGAAAATCCTACGGTGGGAATTTTAAATATCGAAGGAGCCCGCCAGCTAGAAAGAGCCTTGCAGAAGCTCAAGGAAAATGGCTATGCTATTAATTTTACGGAATCAGCTCGCAGTGACGGCGGTGTGGTCATGCGGGGTAATGACCTGTTAATGGGCGTACCTGACGTAATGGTTAATGACAGCTTATCCGGCAATGTCTTGATGAAGATGTTTTCCGCCTACACTACCGGCGGAAGCTATGAATCGCTAGGTTATGGCTATGGTCCGGGAGTAGGAGAAAATTACGACCGTATTATTGGTATTATCTCCAGAGCATCCGGGGCACCAGTAATTGCCGGGGCTATTCGTTTAGCCGCCGATTGTGCCCGGGGCAGTTTAATGGACAAGGCTAAAGCGGAATTTGCCGCTGCTAAAAAAGCCGGCTGGGAGCAAATAATGAATTCGGTTAAAGCTCCTACTGCCGGTCCCAAAGCAAGTGAGGATGAAATTGTTGCACCTCCCAAGAAACTGGTTACTGAAGCTATTCCTGGTGTTGATGTAATGGATATTGAAGATGCGGTGCAGTCTTTATGGAAAGAAAAAATTTATGCTGAAAGCGGTATGGGCTGTACCGGTCCTATTATCATGGTTGCACCTGAGGATAAGGATAACGCAGTAAAAACGTTAAAAGAGCAGGATTATTTATAGAAAAAAATGCCAGAGGTCAGGAGGTGATTGCCTCTAAAAGTATAGCAAAATATACAAAGAAGGGGCTTGGACTTTGAAACACCTGATTATTACCAACAATCCACTGGTGGCAGAAAAATACGAAAATGTATTATGGACCGATGGTTCAGTTGAGAAGACCTTAATTATAGTTCGGGACTTTATTCATCAGGGGTATGAGTTGGTAAGTCATCCCCTGGCAGCAAGTCTGCGTATGCTGTTTTCTCCTTATCGCTCTATAATAATTGACAAAAAAAAAGAAAAACTCAATTTTGAACATGCTCAGATTATCGAGGACAGTATTATCAAATATAAAAAGCATATGGACCTGAGAAAAACTGATGAAAAAACCCGGGATGATTATAAAAAGATTGATTTATTACTTTTAGAAGCGGCCTTAAGTGAAGAACAAGGCAAATGGTACTAATTGTTATCTAATATGGAGGTGACTGTTTTGAGGCTAGAAATAGGAAGAATCAATATAACAGATATCCAACTGGGCAATGAAACATCTGTACAAAACGGGGTTTTAACCGTAGATGCTACCAGCCTGATAGCCAAATTAAAGGAAGACGATAGGATTAAGGATATCAAGATTGATATCGCCAAACCTGGTGACAAAGTTAGAATAATTCCGGTAAAAGACGTCATTGAGCCCCGGGTAAAAATTAGCGGCGGCAACAATGGTTTCCCTGGAGTAACTGCCAAACCGGCTCAGTGTGGAGAAGGACGAACTCATGTATTGTATGGTGCTGCCATAGTAACCGTAGGAGATATCGTTGGCTTCCAGGAAGGGGTCATTGATATGTGGGGGGAAGGTGCCAAATGGACACCATTCTCACAGACCTATAACTTAACCGTTGATATTAATGTTATCGATGGACTAGATCCTCATACTCATGAAGAAACCGTAAGACTGGCAGGATTAAGGGCAGCTGAATTCGTTGGTCAGGCTGGTAAAGATTTGACTCCGGACGAAGTTTTAACCTATGAAATGGACAGCATTTTTGAGGAAACTAACAAGTATCCTAACCTGCCCAAGGTTTTATATGCGGAAATGATGATTACCCAGGGATTGCTCCATGATACCTATATTTATGGGGTTAACGCCCAGACCATACTGCCGGCATTGCTGCATGCCAATGAAGAATTAGATGGTGCGGTTATTAGTGGTAACTGTGTTGCTGCCTGTGACAAAATCACTACTTACCAGCACCAAAACAACAGCGCCATTCTGGACTTATATGCCCAACATGGTAAAGAAATTAACTTTATGGGTTGTATCATGATTCCTGAGCATACTACCCTTTCCGGCAAAATGCGGGCTTCCGACTACACTAGAAAATTAGTAAAAATGTTGGGTGCAGACGCAGTAGTGGTATCTGAGGAAGGATATGGCAATCCCGATTCTGACCTGCTGATTATCTGTAAGAAATGCGAACATGAAGGGGTTAAGACCGTTTTAATTACGGACGAATGTGCTGGTAGAGACGGCATGTCGCAACCCCTGGCCGATACTGCGGCAGAGGCAGTAGCAGTAGTTTCCGGCGGTAATGTCAGTCACGTAGTTACCCTACCTCCCGCTGATAAAGTTATTGGCAATGCCGAGGCCATTGCAGTTCTAGCTGGTGGCTGGGAAGGTGCTCTATTAGAAGACGGCAGCTTGCAGTGCGAATTAAATGCGGTTATCGGTGCTACCTCTGAAATAGGCTATCACAACGTGACCTGTAGAGCATATTAATTTAAGGAAGGGAGGACATGCAATGTCTGACGGATTCAAAGTACTGTACTATGTAAACCAGTTTTTTGGACAAATAGGCGGTGAAGATAAGGCCGGGATGAAACCCGAGTTTCATTCCGAAAAAATTGGACCTGCACTTGGTTTTGAACAACTTCTCAAAGGCGAAGGCCAGGTAGTAGGTACCATAATATGTGGTGACAACTATTTCAACGAAAACAAAGAAGAATCCCTAGAGTATATTTTAAATCTGGTAAAGCAGGAAGCCCCTGATGTTTTTGTAGCCGGGCCTGCCTTTAATGCTGGCCGCTATGGCGTAGCCTGTGCCGAAATCTCCCGGGCGGTGGCGGAAGAATTGAATATTCCGGTAGTAACCGGTATGTATATCGAAAATCCCGGTTTAGATACCTGCAAACAGGTTGCTTATGTGGTTAGTACCAGCGATAATGCCGGTGGTATGAGAAAAGCCCTGCCGGCCATGGCTAATATTGCTTACAAACTAGGCAAGGGGCTGGAAATAGGCTCCCCTGAGGAAGAAGGCTATATTGCTCGTGGTATGAGAAAAACTATCATAGTCGAAAAACGCGGTTCATTAAGGGCAGTAGAAATGCTTATCAAACGCTTAAAAGGGGAAGAGTTTGAAACGGAAATGCCTATGCCGGTATTCGACGTAGTAGAGCCTGCTCTTGCCATCAAAGATTTAAGTAAAGCTACCATCGCCCTGTGTACTTCAGGGGGTATTGTACCTGCCGGCAATCCCGACCGTATTCAGTCGGCCAGTGCCCAAAAATGGGGTAAATACGATGTTAGTGGAAGAGATGCTTTAAATGCTCCCGATTTCTATACTACCCACGGTGGCTATGACCCGGTTTATGCCAATGAGATTCCCGACCGGGTTGCTCCCCTGGATATCTTAAAGGAACTGCAAAAGGAAGGCTATATCGGTAATGTATATGAATTCTTTTATACTACTACCGGAACTGGTACTTCCGTAAGTAATGCCGTAAAATTTGGAACCGAAATCGGCAAAGAATTAAAAGAAGCCGGTGTCGATGGGGTTATATTAACCTCTACCTGAGGAACCTGTACTCGTTGCGGTGCAACGATGGTAAAAGAAATCGAAAGATACGGTATCCCCATTGTTCATATGGCTACCATTACTACTATTTCCGAATCAGTAGGTGCTAACCGAATTGTTCCCACAGTGGCAATCCCCCATCCCGTAGGAAATCCTTCCTTGAAATCTGAAGATGAAAAAATAATGAGAAAAGCAATGGTAAAAAGAGCTGTAGATGCTCTGGCTACTGAAATTAGTGAAGTTACCCATTTTGAGTAGTCCCATTATGAGAGACGGAATAAAAACCATCCTCATAAACAACAATATTAAAAAATAATTCATTACCTCCCGAATTAACCCCGCCGATTTGGCGGGGTTTTTTGTGGAGATTATTATAAATTATGATAATATGTTTTTAAATAGAAAAAGGAGGTATGATTTATGATTCTTACAACTACACCAGGCATAGAAGGACAACCCATTCGCGAATATCTGGGATTGGTGGCGGGTGAAGCTATTATGGGAGCCAATGTAGTCAGGGATATCTTTGCCAGTATAACTGACATTGTAGGGGGACGCTCCGGTGCCTATGAAGCCAAACTTAACGAAGCCCGCCGGATTGCGGTTGATGAGATGGCGGAAAAGGCTCGTCGGCTAGGGGCTAATGCTGTGGTCGGCATTGACCTTGATTATGAGGTAATCCGCGATGGCATGCTGATGGTGGCCGCCAGTGGTACTGCAGTGAAAGTCGGTTAATGCCAGAGTGGTTAAATATAGCTATGCAGACCCGGTAATATTAAACTTACTCCAAAGAGGGTAATAAGGACTACTACAAAGCCTACAATTACCATAACCGCACTTTTGCGCCCCTTCCAATTATAGGTGCGGCGAGCGTGCAGGTAGGCAGCATAGACCAACCAGGTTACCAGTGACCAGGTTTCTTTGGGATCCCAGGTCCACCAGTTGCCCCAGACTTGTTCTGCCCAGATAGCACCGGTGATGATGACCAGGCTTAAAAATACGAAACCCAGTACGACTAGGCGGTAAATCAATTGATCTAAACGCCTGAGCTCGGCGGTGGCAGTATTGTTTTCCTGGAACAGGTACACCCCGGCCAGGCAGAAGGCAACGGCAAAAGAACCGTAGGCAATGATAGCGGTTAAGACATGAATATGCAGCCACGCGCTTTGTAAAGCTGGCATCAGGGGACGAGTCTCAGAGGGTAGGAAACTGGCTGCCAATAAAAGCAGGACTACCAGGATGTTTGACAACAAATCAAAAACCGGGGAATTAAACTTCTGCCTGGTGATAACGAAAAGACAAAGGATAGCCCAGGTGAAAATCAGAATAAACTCATACATACTGGCAGAAGGCAAACGCCCGGTTGCTGCTATTCGTACTATGATAGCAACAGTTAAAGATAACAGAGCCAGCCAGAAGATGCCCTTAATAATGTTTTGTAACCGCTCCGTTGACCACCATAGAGAATAAAGATTAACCATAATTCCTGTCAGGAGCAGAGCAAACCCAATATTAAGCAGGTGATTCTCCATTTTAAGCAGCCTTTCTTCTATAAAGATTCCTATAGCGAATCAGTAAACCCAGCGAGAGCAGGGCAAACCCGGTGAAGACCATATTTACACCGCGGTCCTCTTTTATAGTAAGCCCGGTGTAGGGAGCAAAGCCCTGAAAAACAATGGTGTATCCCCCCAGATTTTGTGATTCCCCCGGGGCCAGGACCATCATATCCGCAATTTGACCTTCCTTCATTAATGTTGCCAGCATGCGGGGATTATTAGGATAGGGGCTTTTGGTCTGCAGTCCCATACCATCCTCCTGATAGTCCGGGATAAACAGCGCTTTAATTTCCAGACTGCTATTATCAGGAAGCGGTACAGCTATTCCATTTTGCAAGGATAGTTGTTGTTTATTTTCATCCTGGATAACATCAGCTTGCATAGACCAGCTCCAGGAGGTCTGATAGATTTTTAGGCCGGCTGCTTCTAATGGGTGGTTTACAGCAATGTTCTCTTCATAGTTGCCGCCTTTATAATCTTGCAAAGATAAATGGGCATAATATTGCCGGGGACTATGGTCAGGGTAGTAATCAACCTTAAATTTTTTAACCTGCAGGTACCCTTCTTTTAAACCATAATCCTTTAAGAAAGCAGCTTCGCCCTCATTAATTTCCAGATAAACTGATTTAGCATAGCCTAAAGACCAGGTCGCCCCCACAATAATAACTACCATACCCAGGTGCAATATTAATGAACCTGTGCTGGCCAGGTTGCAGGTTCGTCTAAGGCGCTGGTAACTACATAGCAACAGACTCAGACAAAGAAAACCCATAAGAACCTGATACCACCATACTTGATATAGATGATTCAGTCCCAGCAGGGTAATAAAAGTGCCCGGGTATTGGCCATAATGCTGTATATAGAAACGGCTCTCCTCACCCTGAGGAATAATGGTTCCCACAGCACTTAGCAAAGCAATGAGGATTAACAGGTAGATGGCTGTTTGCATAGAGGTTAAGGCCGGGAAAATAGTCTTAACCGGATGCTGTTTATTCAAAAATATACCTCCTACTTGCCTGAAGGGCAGGCCCTTATTAGTTTAAGCCCCGGGCCTCCCGAGCAAGCCGGGTAGATTTATGGGCATAATCGATGGACTTGCTTAAATTATTTAAAGTTTCAGTGGGGTTATGGAAACCATAGCCGTTGGTCACTACCACATAATCCAGGTACCATTGGGCTTTACGGTGCAAATCCATAGCTTGCTGCAATTTCTCCTGGTTGACTCCCGTGGTTTCACGGCTAATCTTCAACTCTGCTATCGTTTCTAATATTGCTTCACCAGCTAAATCCTGGGTTTCCTTACATTGCTTTTGGATACCCTCGACCCGCCCCCGCAGCCAATCTACACCATTACGGTGGCAGGTGGTGCAGCTCTGCTCAATACGATTTAATGGACTGCTCCAATCATGGGAACTAATTTTTACATTTCCTACCCGGGTATAGGGCATGTGGCAATCAGCGCAGGCCAGACCGGCGCTTTCATGAGTACTGCCTATAAAAGTTTCATATTCTGCATGGCGAGGTTTAACCAGCCCGCTGCCAGCTATAGGATGCACTGTTTCCGTAAATCCCTTTTCATCGTAATAGGCCAGAATCTCATCTGCTTTTACCCCTTTATCCCAGGGAAAGGTAAGTTTCTTGCTTTCAGGAAGGAAATAATAGGTAACATGACATTGGGCACAAACCAGGGTACGCATTTCCTGATTTGATATCTTGTTAAGGTCGCGCCCCTGCCTTTCCAGGGCTTCGATTAAAGCCGGACGACTGATACGCAGTTTCATAGTTTTAGGGTCATGGCAATCCAGGCAACCAATAGGCTCGGTCAATTGCTGGTTAATTTCCTCAAAGGTCATAAGGTAGTATTTATCACCGTATTTATTAATCATCTCCGGAATCTGGGATGACTTGCAGGTATTACAGGCGGCCCCGGATTTTTTACGGGCAGGGTCGATAGCTCGGATATCATCCAGGGTATATACATGGGCGCGGGGCTCATTATACTCGGCCGCAAAACCTATTCCGGCGTACATAGTTTTTAAGTAAGGCTTGGTTTCAAAGTGAGAGGGATTGTCGCTATTTTCGTAATTAGCCTGGTAACTGTCCCAGTGCCGGGGATAGAAGGCACCCCAGACTTCGGAACGGGGTTCGTTGGCGGCAATTTCCCCCACCGGGCCTTCTGCTAAATCCTGGTTGTGGCGGGTGAAAAAGAAAAACCCGGCTATTATAATTAACAGGGCAACCGGAATGGCCACCATAATAAACTGTTTGCTTCTAGCTGACATTATACCCTCACGCTCCTTTAAGGATTAATATTTCCCTTGTCATCCTGAACGAAGTGAAGGATCTTTCACCGGAATATCATATCAGATCCTTCGCTACGCTCAGGATGACACCCACTAAAGCCGCGGGAATTTTCATACTTGTTATATGGCCATCGGCCATGGGGGTTATTTCGGATGAATAATTTCCCGATGACAATGAAAACAATGGGCCCCTCCGTTTTGACTGGTATCTCCAATTTCACGCATGATATCGCCGTGACAACGCAGGCAGTTGTTCTGTACTACCCGTTTACTCATATCGGTAATTCGAATTTCTTCAGGAGTGGTATCGGTAACAACCCGATATACATCTCTGGTTCCAGTATAGCTTGCATAAACACTGCCGGTCAGCAGCCCATGAGGGTCATGACAGGCACCACAATTAGTTGCCTGCTGGTGGGGAGAATGCTGATAAGTATCCACCTGCTCCTGCATAACATGACAACGCCCACAGAAACTGGCTTCCTCCAGCCCCAGCACCGGCAGGCGGGTCAACAGCATTATTGCCGTACCGGCCCCGGCCAGGAGCAACATCCATTTAAGCACCTTATTCATGAACGCAAACCACATTCCTTTCGCAGGATGTACCTGGTTATGTATAGATTACCATATAAGGATATAAGCTCTTAAGAGGAAAATTTGCATTTACGGCAAGTTAAGACTGAATAACTGCAAGTTTCAATAAATGTTGCATTTTTTGATATAATCAATAAAAACAGTCAAGGAGTGACGACAATTAATAAACAGCCTAGAATTGGAGCTCATTTACCCATCGGGAAGGGGTTAAAGCATACTGCTGATGAGGCCGTTGCCCTGGGGTTGGAAGCTTTGCAGATATTTGTGCGCAACCCGCGGGGGAGCGGGGCTCGTACCTTTACAGAAGAGGAAGTCGATTATTTTAAGTCTACCCTTTTAGCCCATGATATTAATCCAGTAGTTGTTCACATCCCCTATATTTCTAATCCCGCTGCTGCCAAGGATGATTTGTATGAATTGGCCCATCAGGTAGTTAAGGAAGATTTGCAGCGCTGCAGTCTGGTTGGGGCTGATTATCTGGTGCTGCATCCGGGTTCTTATACTACTTCTACCCAGGAACAAGGAATAGATAGGATAGCCCGGCTGCTTAATGATGTACTTGATAACTATACTGGAGAGGTTACTGTTTGTTTGGAAACTATGGCCGGGCAGGGAACAGAGATTGGCCGGGATTTTAATGAGATTAATACCATATTGCAACTAATTAATAATCAGGAAAGAATAGGGATATGTCTGGACACCTGTCACGTTTTTGCGGCCGGCTATGATGTGAGCAGCGAGGAGGGGATTGTCCAGGTGTTAGAGGAAATAGACCGTACTTTTGGGCGAGATGCTATCAAATTTATTCACAGCAATGATAGTCAAAAGGAATTGGGATCTAAACGTGACCGCCACGCTCATATCGGTGATGGATTCATAGGGGAAGCGAGTTTTAAACGATTGCTTAGGCATGATTTTTTTGGCACCTTACCCTTTATCCTGGAAACACCGTTTGAAGAGATCGACCGTGATATTGCAGCTCTAAAGAAATTACGGTAAAAGGCTAAATGAATGTTTCACATGAAACATTTTTGTATCAAACCAGGGGCAAAGTCATCTGCTCCGTATCTAAGCAGGGGATTTTAAAACGGATAATAAAGGTGCTTCCTGTTGGACTGGTATATGGAATAATACCGGCTTCATGACGCGCTACTATACTATAACATATGGCCAGGCCTAGTCCGGTACCATTATCCTTGGTTGTAATGAAGGGCGTTCCAAGTTTGTCCATCAGCTCATGGTTGATACCTTTACCTTCGTCCCGTACCGACAGGACTACTTGTTCTTCCTCCAGGCGGGTGCTTACATATACCGTACCTCCGGCCTGCATCGCCTCCAGACCGTTACGAACCAGATTAAGTAGAAGCTGGCGGATTTCTTTTTCGTCCAGGAGTAAGTCCGGGATCTCTGCTAGATCCAAAACAATTGATTTGTCGACCAGCAAGGCGTCGGCTTGAAGCAGGGGGAATATGGCAGTTATTATGCTGTTTAAATTACGGGGCTGTAAATCTACCAGCTTATTTTTGGCCAGGGCAAGGAATTCACTGATGATTCCATTAGCTCTTTCCAACTCGTCCAGCATAAGGTTAAAATAATGCTGGTGGTGAATAAAATCCTCATTCTGGCTTAACATCTGCAGGAATCCTTTTACTGTAGTCATAGGGTTCCTTATTTCATGGCCTATTCCTGCTGCAATTTCTCCAACGGTGTTAAGCTGATCTAACCGGGCCATCTCTTTTTGGATTTTCCGGTATTCTGAAATATCTTCCAAAAGCAGCATAGCGCCGACAACGGTATCCTCTTCCTTGATCGGTGAACTCTTAATTCGTACCAGGGCTTCGCTGCCGTTTTTACGCTTTACTACGGTTTCGAATATTCCCGGTTTACCGTCTAGTAGACGGGTACCAATATAAGTGGCCATTCTCTCTTTGTCGGGGGGGATAATAAAATCAATTACATTAATGCCCAGTAATTCTTCAGGCTGATAACCCAGTTGTTTATATACAGCATGATTAACAAAGGTTATGCGATGATTTAAATCGTAAGTTACAAATACTTCACCCATAGTGTTTATTAAATAATTTAGGTAATCAAGCTGTTGCCGTAATTCCTGTTCACTGTAGCGCAAGCGCGTTTCACTAGCTCTAAGCTCCTCCTCTACTCGTTTACGCTGACTTATATCGCGGGTAATAAATAACAGATGGGGACTATCGCTATCCCGATGCATAACCCTGCCGTTGATTTCCATCCAGATATAACTGCCATCATTTTTTCTGAGCTGGCACTGTATACAGCCCTGGCCATTTTCCAGTCCTTCTTTTAGTGTTTCTTCTACCATTGTTAACTCATCTGGATGTACAAACTCAAAGAGAGGGCGATTCAACATGGCGTTCTCGGGGTAGCCCAACATTTTTTTCAAAGCCGGGTTTTGATAAGTACTAATTAAGGTCGAGGAATCAAAAATAGAAATGCCATCATAAGCATTATCAACAATTAAGCGGTATTTTTCTTCCGAATTACGCATGGCGATTTCTGCCATTTTACGCTCAGTTATATCACGGGTTATGAGCAAAACATCCCCCTTATATTCCCCTGATTCGATCACTTTACCAAAACTATCGAACCATAGATTAACGCCATCCTTATTGCGTGCACGGTACTGAGCACCTGCGCTGCCTTTTTTAATACCTTCTTGGAGTTTTTTTATAACTGATTTTATATCCTCTGGATGCACATGCATTAAGCAGGATTTTCCCATTAATTCTTCCGCTTTATAACCAACTATGCGCTCATGAGATGGGCTCAAGTATTTATGTTGGAAGGTTTGTCGGTCTATAATGCTAATCATATCATAGGCATTTTCAGCCATTAACCGGAAATGTTCTTCAGATCTGCGCAGGGCCTCTTGCGCTTCTTTTTGTCCGGTAACATCACTTAGCGAGACAAAATAATAGGCTAATTTACCAAAGTTATCGAATCCCTCAAGGATTGACAAGTCTACAACCATCCGGCCGCCACCCGGGAGGGGCCATTCTCTTTCGTAGCGGTGGGTACCTGTTTGTTGGAGTTCCTGAATTATCTCAGTCAGGTATTCCCGCCAGTAAGGCTCCATTTCTCCAAGGTGCTGAATGCTTTGACCGCTGCGATCCATGAGCTGATAAAAGCCCTTATTACAGGCCATAACAGAGCCATCGGCCTGGAAACATAACAGGGGTTGGCTGGAATTATTCAGGGTATGGTCAACCATCTGTAGTTTTTCCAAGTCTCGGTTTTCTCTTTCTATAACCGCCAACCAGTGTTCAGCTTCCCAGCGGTCGCTGGTAATTTCTAAAAAGCGTTCATCGGGAATGCTGGCAAGGTTAACATAAAGCTCATTGTTTTTGATAACTATGGGATGACTCAGGATAGCATATTTTAATAGTTTGGGATCGGTTTTGAAGCGGTCATACTGGCAAAGAGCTGCGCAGGGATAATGAGGAAAAAGCATAGTATTCATGCGAGAATTAACTTCTACCATAGTTTTAGTGGATTCAATCCCTATTAAATTATATAAAGATTCACTAGTAAAACGCACTGCTGGATAGCCTTCAGCCAGCCACTTCTTCAGGTATTGGATATAGAAATCCTGCATTTGATCCAGGCGGTCTCCATCGGATTCTCCTGGTAGTATACTTTTATCTAAAATCAATAGTTGTCCCGATTCTTCATAAGCTGCTACATTTATACCCTCTTCCCGGAGGCAATCGAGAATATATTGTTGACTCCGGTGATTAAGCCCGTAAACACATTTCTCCCCCTGCTTAAGCCCCGCTATAATAAAAGGAATAACATTATCCCGCCATTCGTCTTCTGATTCATATATCAGACAGGCATGATCATGCGGTTGCAATTTTAATACTCCCCGATTTTTAAATTGCTTATCCATAAACTGATAATCCCCATTAACAAAAATTACGTATATTTTACAATTATAGGCTATTTTATAATTTTTGTCTCTTATTTTCTCTTAGAGTAGTATTAATTTCAGTATTACGTTAATTTCCATAAGTATTGTATATAATATGATTACCTTGATTGGTAACAGGGAGGGTTAGAATGAAAAAATATCGGCAGGATCATAAAGGGTCGAACCGCCAGACTCTTTTAAATGTGGCTCAACCGGAAGAATTAATGAAATTTTTGATTGAACAAATGCCTGATAAGAGCCGCAATAACATAAAGTCTTTGTTAAGTCATCGCCAGGTTCTGGTAGATGGACAGGTGGTTACCAAGTATAACCACCCCGTGAAGGTGGGTCAGAAGGTAAGCATTAACTGGGCACTGGTTCGGGATGAGAAGCCTGTTCGGGGGCTGCAGATTCTATATGAAGACGCGGATATCATTATTATTGATAAACCAGCGGGATTATTATCAATAGCTTCAGACAAGGAAAAGGAGCGTACGGCCTACCATCAGTTAACTGAATATGTCCGTACAAAGGACCCGGAGAATCGGATATTCATTGTGCACCGCCTGGACCGGGAAACTTCCGGGGTAATGCTTTTTGCCAAAAACGAAGATATTAAGCATTCATTACAGGATAACTGGAAAGAGGCCGTAGTGGACCGGGCCTATATTGCGGTGGTGGAAGGACAGGTAGAAAAAAAAGAAGGCAAAATCCGATCCTGGTTACAAGAAACCAAAACTAGACTGGTATATTCCAGTTCCAGTCCTGGAGAGGGGCAGGAGGCGGTTACCTGCTATAAGGTGCTGGAAACGGGAGCAGGGTATTCCCTGCTGGAAATCAGGTTGGAAACTGGCCGCAAGAATCAAATTCGGGTTCATATGAAAGATATCGGACACAGCATCATAGGGGATAAAAAATATGGTGCCATGACTAACCCTATTGGCCGACTGGGCCTGCATGCTCACATTCTGGCCTTTTATCATCCCGTCAGCGGCGAATTAATGCGGTTTGAAACCGAAGTGCCAAAGAAGTTTTCCCAATTATTTAAATAGTTAAGGCAGGGGTTTCCCTGCCTAATAACCTCTTGGTTTGGGTCTTTTGGGTTTCCTGGAGTTTCGCGAGGAACTCTTCTCATAAGGTCTTTTGGGTCGTTTGCCATAGGGATCTTTTAATTTTATGGGGGGAGCCTCGCTCAGCACATGGGAGGAAATACTATCCGGCTGCCGGGTAAGTAGTTTAAGGGCGGCGGATAAAAGGGTAATGGAATCATGATCATCCAACAAGCTTTCGGCCAGGCTTTTATACTGCCCGATATCTTCATTTTCTACCACCGCCAGCAGGTTTTCCATACCAATGCGCTGCAAGCCGGCCAGAGCTTCGTTGATGGTTGGCACCGGTTGGCGTTTAATCCTCTGGCGGATAAATTGTTCGATGTACTTTAAATGTCCTATTTCCCGGGGGGTAACCAGGGTAATAGCTGCGCCGGTCTCTCCAGCCCGCCCCGTTCTCCCAATTCGGTGTACATAGCTTTCCGGATCCTGGGGAATATCAAAGTTATATATATGGGTAACCCCGGTAATATCCAGGCCCCGCGCCGCTACATCGGTAGCAATAAGCAGATCTGTCATTCCCGACTTAAACCGGCGCATTATAGTCTCTCTTCTGCTCTGGGTCAGGTCACCATGAATACCTTCGGCTGAATACCCGCGTTTATTCAGAGCCTCGGTAATTTCATCCACCCTGCGCTTGGTACGTCCGAAGACAATTGCCAAATCTGGATTTTGGATGTCCAGCAGACGACAGAGAACATCTAGCTTTTGCGTTTCCGGGGTCTCGATATAATGCTGCTCAATATGGGATAAGGTTACTTCCTGGGGTTTAATGTGAACCATTTCCGGGTTTTTCATAAATTGTTCGGCCAGAGTTTTGATGTGTACTGGTATGGTGGCCGAGAAGAGAAGACTTTGTCTTGCTTCCGGTATCTGCTGGAGGATGACCTCAATATCCTCTCTAAAGCCCATATTAAGCATCTCGTCAGCCTCATCCAAAACTACCATTTTAACATGCTGGAGGCGGATAGTTTTTCGGCGCATATGATCCATAAGGCGCCCTGGGGTACCAACTATAATAGGTGGACGGTTTTTCAAGGCTTTAATCTGTCTGTCAATCTCTTGCCCACCATAAACAGGTAATGAACGAATTCTTTTATATTGCCCAATGCGATTCAGTTCTTCTGCTACCTGAATGGCCAGCTCGCGGGTTGGGGTAATAACAATACCCTGGATATGCTCTGAATTTGCGTCACAGCACTCCACCAGAGGTATACCATAGGCTGCCGTTTTCCCGGTTCCGGTTTGGGCTCTTCCGATTAGATCTCGTCCCATTAAAGCCAGCGGAATGGTTTCCTTCTGCACCGGGGTGGTTTCCTCAAATCCCATATTACTGAGGGCTTTAAGAATAAGAGGGTCAATTTTCAGCTCTTCAAATGTGATCAATAGTTTATACTTCTCCTTTATACTAAACTTTCTGAAACTTTAATCAATATTACTTTTACCAGCTATAAGGCGGGAAATACATAAATAGCACAACCATAATACGACAATTATTATACTACACTTAATGCTTACTTTATAATGCTACAGCTTTTAGTCCCTCCATGCCTAATTACCTTTCCTAACCGATAATAAAGGCAACAAATGGGAAAGCTTTGCAGCTTGCCAAGCAGGGGAAAAGATTGTACAATAAATAAGCTATAGAAGAATAAGATTTGCCGTGCTAGACGGGGAATTAGCGGTGCCTTGTAACCTGCAACCCGCTACAGCAGGGTCGAATTCCTGAGCTGAGGGTCTATCCTGTAAGGTCCGGCTTGAACAAGTGGCTAAGAAGTTTGGGTCCGGCGCAACAGGACGTCTTGAACCGTGTCAGGTCCGGAAGGAAGCAGCACTAAGGGATTAATCCGGTGTGACGCAGGGCAGCCTGAATGGAGTTAACTGTTCAAGTAACGCTTGGAGGGTATTCTCGAAGCCAGGTGCACGGCAATTATAATTATGAATTTTAAATTTTAAATGTTGAATTAAGGAAGGGAAAAGCGATGCTTTTCCCTTCTTATTAGGCAGGTTAAGTCTGCTATTTTCTAATTAACCCGTCATGAGTACGGCACACAACCACTTATGAAAATAGAAGTATTTTGTTTCTAACCCATGGCGGAACGGCACAGGGGCCGTTCCCTACACATAAAGCGATCCGCGTGAATTAAAATCTATTTTCTAATTAAAGTTATTTTCTAATTAAAGCGAGAGCTAAATTACAACGAGCCATTTCCCGGCTCGTTTTTCTTTTCTGCATAAACTACCCACCGCTAAAATATTATTTTTTAGGGAGTTAGTTAATTAAAAAGTCTGTGGCATGATTTTCCCCTACCTCAAGTAGTAAGGAGCCAGGCTATGAGTTTCAAAGACCGGATTAAACAGCACATAAGTGAAAACCGGCCGCAGTACATTATGGTGATTATTATTTTTTTAGTTGGATTAGTTATGGGTTCCTATCAGGTATCCGGCCTGGATTGGGGTGTTAAAAGCCAGCTATCGGGTATGGTTGACGATTATTTAAGGGGAGGTATGGATGGTAGTCTAAGCGGTCAGGAGATACTTGTTGCCGCTTTTCTTAAGCAGCTAAAGGCAACGGTGTTGTTATGGTTTTTAGGTTTGACTGTAATTGGTTTCCCCCTGATACTTGGGTTTATTTGGTTTAGAGGTTTTTCCCTGGGTTTTACGGTTAGTTTTCTTTTACATGACCGGGCCGGGGCCGGGATACTCATTACAATAATATCGATTTTGCCGCAGAACATTATTTATATACCATTATTTTTAGCCTGGTCAGTGATGGCCATCAATTTCTCCATCTATGTTCTTAAGGGTAGAAATAGCGGAGTTCCGCTAGGTCGGGCAGTAATGGGATACACGGTTATTATGCTGGCCTATTTATTGATATTCCTGGCCGGAGCCTTTGTTGAAGCATACCTTTCACCCTGGTTTTTAAGCCTAATACTTTGAGAATGGGGAGGTCCAAGTAAATGATTATCATTGTAAACAACTGGAAAAAGAAGCTGGTTCGCCTGGCAGTAGCAGTGGTGATAATTACCGCTTTTATATTTACCATACCGGTATTAACCGGTATATTGCATAAACAGGTACCAGTTGGTGGTTGGTTTCATGAAGAACACCCCAGCGGTAATCCCATGCGGGTTGAACAGCGTAATCAAGATAGTAAATTTGATAATATGCTGGACCAATTTGTCATAAAAGTTCAGGATTTTTATTATGAAGAGTAAAGCTTAAGAAGGAAAAATGGCCCGGGGTGTCAAAAGTATTAGAAAAATACAGGAGCTAACCATGCAGAATTATATTACTGCCTTTATAGAGTATCTTCAATACGAAAAGGGCTTATCTGAAAACACCCGGGTAGCGTATCGTCGTGACCTTAATAAGTTTCATGCCTATCTGCTTAAAAACTCATTCTCTGCCCAGCCGAATGAGATAAGCAAGCAACAGATAATGGCTTTTCTATCCAGCCAGATGGATGAAGGTACAGCTAATTCAACTGTAGCTCGCAGTCTTTCCAGCATCAAGACTTTTTATAAATTCCTGGTGCTGGAAAACCATGTCCAGAATAATCCTACCGCTGACTTAGAGACCCCTAAAATAAAAAGGAAACTGCCGGATATTTTAACTATCGAAGAAGTGGACAAACTGATGCAACAACCCCGGGTTACACTACCTCTAGGTCTACGGGATCGGGCTATGCTGGAATTAATGTACGGAACCGGAGTTAGGGTTTCGGAACTGTTATCCCTGCAAATTGAAGATTTAAACACTACGGCTGGTTTTCTCCGTTGTTTAGGTAAAGGGAGAAAGGAGCGTATTATACCGGTTAACCAGACCTCCATTGATTGGGTACAGCGCTACCTGGCCCGGGCCCGCAATTCACTAGTTAAGAATCATTTAGAAAGAACTCTTTTTGTTAATGCTAATGGTAGGCCCCTTAGCAGGCAGGGTTTTTTTAAAATACTGGCCACTTATGTGGAAAAGGCGGAGTTAGGCAAGGAGGTTACGCCCCATACCTTCAGGCACTCATTTGCTACTCACCTGTTGGAAAACGGAGCTGATTTAAGAGCAGTTCAGGAAATGCTGGGACATGCTGATATCTCTACTACTCAGATATATACGCATCTAACTAAATCCAGGCTGATGGAGGTATATCAGCGCTACCATCCAAGAGCATAGGGAATTAATAATTAATAATTGATTCTACTGCAAAAAGCTATAATGTGCTAGTTTGGATGCATAAATATTCCGTCGCCAAGACTCCGCATGGGAAACACCAACTGCTCGTTTTGCGTCTCCAGGGGGACGTTCCAAT
>JAAYCQ010000230.1 GCA_012729715.1 Syntrophomonadaceae bacterium | reverse complement strand
TCCAGAGCGTAGTCGGCTGCCACCCCATGGCTCCCCGGAGCTATAGTCTGTACTGATGTGGTGTTGTCAGCCAGGCTGCCGGAGTCGAGCCTTAAATGTAATTTTGCCTCGGCCAATAATATTGGCTCAACGGCCGGGGGCGTAATAATTTTAAGTCCCATCAGCCTCCCTCCTTCCTAATAAAATAGCCGCCCATTTCTGAGCGGCTATACTTAGTTACTATTCCGCTATCGCTATTCCGATAGTTGCAGAACTACTCTATAGGTTCCTCTGGCACACCATCATCATACTGAGCAATTACAGGCCCATCGAAGCTATCCCCAACACTCAAATAATTCTCACTCTTTGCCACAGTCACAAAAAGCGGGTCGCTAGGAGAACCCCACACAACCCCATCTGGCATAGTCGGAATAAATTTGATAAGGACGATTTCACCCTTATCTGTAATCTCCTGCACCGTAAATGTTATTTTTTTATCAATAATAGCCATTATTTAAAATCCCCCTTTATAATTCTGCCGTTAAAGCAGTATAATCAGTTCCATTGTGGATAACCAACACTTTTTTACCTGTGTTCACATCTACACCATTTCCACCACTTATTTTTATAGTTATGGTATACTCAGAAGCATTACTAATCGCATACATAGCCCCTGGAGCATCTGGAGCTATAATATTTGCCGAACCCCCTGCACTACTTACAGCAAGCAAAAAGCACTTACTTTCACTATTAGTCAGTATCCAATCCGCAGCAGCCCCACCATAATTATGAGTTGCTACACCAAACTTATTACTGGTTCCAGTTGGGATAGTCATTTCTACGCTTGGCACTGTAGATTCAGCAGGGTCACCCATCGGTTCCACATAAACAGTACCATTTTCAAATACTTGCAATGGTGCTTGGGCTGGCAACTTAGTCACGATAGGCTCCGCTAATTGATAAATTAGCGTAATTGGGTGAGTGTTTAGATACTCTTTAAATCCTTCAAAAGTACCACCACTTGGCATAGCTTCTATCTTTGCTTTTTCAACCATGACCCACAAAACATTATTTTTAAAGTAAATTCCTCTCCCTTTTCCAGATGCGACATAAACCGGGAAATTGCCATCATCCGAAATGCCTAATCCACTATCTATAACTTCTTGTTTTGCATTATTGTTTGCTGCCCAGTTGGGAATAGCACAACGGTATTCAATACTACTTGAAGCAAACCAGCTGTTTAAAAACCCAGAACTTCCGTTGATGGTAACAGGAGAACTGTTTTTCTGTGTTTTTTTCGTCCCATTTTGACCGAGGTTAATTTCATCTTTAACGCCGTTGGGAACAGAACGTAAAGGTTCTGGTAAGTTGATAATTACAGAGGATTCTTTGTAGGGTTCGTAAGATTCGTCAACATCTGCTGGCATAATCATTATGTTTGTAATAATATTTGTATTGTTATATGTGCCAAATGCTATTCTAACATCTGTTTCTCCCAATGCAGGAATATTTATTATATTAACTCCTGCATTTCTTGTTGTGCTGTCACTGTACAAAGTTTCCGATGTTTTAGCGTTGTATATACGAAAACTAATACCTGATGAATTTACTAATTGCATAACTATTTTTAGCGGAATATTAGGAAGCTTTAATCTGTTAGACAACGCAGATGATATTTGTGGAAGAATGACGCTGTTATCTTCCCCCCACATACCATGATTACCATAACCAGCCATTGCACCTTTTGCTGTTTTAATCTCGCCTTTTGTCCACAAATTCTTCCCAACACTCTTTACTCTTACGCTGTTTGTAGATTTAACGCTGTCACCGTTAATATAGGGGTATTTTTGTGCAAGTTCATCTGCTGTTAGAGTTTCAAAATCAGCTTCTATTTCGCTACCAGCGGGAAGTTCAAATAGGCGAATATCACGAATTTTGATTTTATTTCCTGTTGGTTCGCTTGAGGATATATATATTGTCAAGTTATTTGTTGCTATCGTTGTTTGTGTGGTGATTATAACCTTGGCATTTCCTGTAATTCCTTTATTCGCTATTGTAAAAGAACTACCCGTCAAGGAGCTATAAGCATTTAAGTTTACGACTGCAAGTGTGTTATTTTGCACATTAAACAATATGCCATATTTTGTACTTCCTTTGAGATTAGTGGCTATTGTGCTACGTTTTTCATTTGTATTATCAGCAACTAATTCTAACCCCGTACTGTCTCCCGTTACCCCTGTTGTTTTCGTCCACTCTGCCCAAGTATCACGGTTGTAGTTCAACTCATTCTTCAAACTTCTACCTTTTAGAGTTACGCTAACTTGCCCATTAACAACGTCACTACCAACACTATAAATCCCACCGTCAAATGTAACCGTTTTAGTAGGTGCATTGCTAGGGAGACTATTTAATTTTTCATTCGTGTAATTTCTTGCCAGTTTTAAGCTGACCGCATCCACTTATATCACCACCCAATTCGTACCGTCTGTTACTTCAATTGCCCCCGTATCAATCGAGAAATAAAAGCAGTATGGTATAACCGCATGTGCGGCAACCGCATCTGGTTTATCAGCAGATTTACCACGCAACGTATCACCGCCCGATACTGCAAAAGATACTCCACCTATCTCAACATAACTTCCAGATAGTTTAATACCATCAGCGATAATTGCATCAACTTTTGTTTCCAAATTTTTCAGTCGTGCTAACAATGTATTTGCCGTCGGAGCAGCTTGTACCTCGCCAATAAGAGCATTCAACGCCGTCTGCT
>JAAYCQ010000229.1 GCA_012729715.1 Syntrophomonadaceae bacterium | reverse complement strand
ATGCGGTCGAAAAAACAACTCAGGAGGAGGAAAAAGAATTGCAGGCCAAAGATCGTATTATTCTAGCCCTGGATGTGGATAGTGAAGCCGAAGCTCTGGGTTTTGTAGGCCAACTGGCACCTTTTGTTGGTGCTTTCAAAGTAGGAATGCAGCTTTTTAACAGCACTGGTCCCTCCATAGTAAACAAAATCAACGAACTCGGGGGCCGGGTCTTTGTCGATTTGAAGTTTCACGATATACCCAATACGGTAGCAGCAGCGGGCCGAGTAATGACCAGGTTGAACTGCCATATGTTTAATGTCCATGCTGCCGGGGGACGGGTCATGCTGGAGAATGTAGCCAGCAGTGTGAAAGAAGAAGCTAATCGCCTGGGCCAGACATCTCCTATTATCCTGGCAGTTACCGTGCTGACCAGCATAGGCCAGTCAGAGCTGGAAAATGAAATGTTAATATCGGGGCTTCAGGTAGAAGAAGTAGTGGTTAAATGGGCCTTGATGGCTAAGAATGCCGGAATACAAGGTGTAGTTTGTTCCCCCCGGGAAATAACTGCTATTCGCTCTGCCTGTGGTAGCGATTTTAAAATTGTAACACCTGGAATTCGCCCTGCCTGGTCGGAAAAAAATGATCAGGTGAGGATAACTACTCCTGCCGATGCCCTTAAGATGGGGGCAGATTATATGGTTATTGGCCGCCCTATATTAAAAGCTGCTGATCCAATTAAAGCAGTTAAGATGATAATTGATGAAATGGAGGAGTTGTAACTTGCTAAACTATGAAGAAGTGGTAAAAGTATTTATGGATTCGGGTGCTTTAATGGAAGGGCATTTCCTGTTAACTTCCGGCAGACATAGCGATCAGTATATGCAGTGCGCCAGGGTTTTACAGTATCCTCATTATACTGAGAAACTGGCCCGGCAGCTGGCGGATAAATTTCGGGATGATAATATTGAAGTAGTCATTGGCCCTGCCCTGGGCGGCATTGTAGTAGCTTATGAGGTAGCCCGGCAGCTTAATGTGCCGGCTATATTCACCGAAAGATTAGATGGGGAAATGGTTCTTAGGAGAGGCTTCTTGTTGGATGCCGGTCAGCGGGCGCTGGTGGTTGAAGATGTGGTAACTACCGGCGGTTCGGTAAAGGAAGTAATGAACGTGGTAGAGAAGTTTGGCGCCAAGGTAGTGGGTGTTGGCACATTAGTTGATAGAAGTAACGGGCAGGTGGATTTTGGGGTTAAACAAGAAGCGGTTTTAAGCATGGATATCAGTTCCTGGGAGTCATCTAATTGCCCACTCTGCGCTAAGGGCAAACTACCTTTGGTGAAACCGGGCAGTCGCTCTAAATAGGAGGGAATAACGGTGCGGGTTTTTCTTAATGGACAGGAAATGTTTTTTGCCGAGGGTGGTTATGAGTATATTTTTATGAAACCTTATACCCGTCATCAGCATGAAGTAATTAAACGGGAACACGGGGAATTGACCATACAAATTTATGATAACGGGGTGCAAATCCGCTCCCTGGTAACCGAGAATGAGGTAAACACCCTGATTAACCGGGATGTAGCCATAGATACGGTGAATAATAAAATCTACATACTGGAAGAAGACAGTAAAGTCCAGAAAAACCCGGACGGCTCGATAGAGGTATTAAATTCATAGGGGCAGACCCATTTGTCTGCCCTGAATATATCACGGGGACGGTCCTTTTGATATATGACTTCCGTTAGTGCCTCTGGCCGGTCGAACACGGGGACAGTCCCTCTGTTTCCTCTGGTTCCAAGGCGGAAACAGCAGGGACAGTCCCCATGTTCTCCCTCACCCCTAACCCCTTACTCCTCACTTATTCTGGCCTCGTGAGGATCGGCCATTATGGTCCAGTAATTATCGTAAATCACCATGCCTGGGCGGGCGCCGCCGGGCTTACGCACATTGGCCCGGAAAGTATAGTCCACCGGCACTTTGCTGGATTCCTGGGCTTTACTGAAATGGGCTGCCAGATTGGCAGCCTCCTCCAGGCTCTTATCCGGAACATCATTAATAGAAGTTAAGGATGGCGGCAGTTTAATTATTACATGGGTTCCGGGGATATCTTTGGCATGCAGCCACAGGTCATGCCCCCGGGCCTGTTTAAGGGTCAGGACATCATTTTGGCGATTATTTCGTCCCACCATAATCTCCAGTCCATCAGAAGAAATAAAGGTACGCGGCTCACTGCGCTGCTGCTGTTTTTTGCGTTTGCCGTGTTCTTTCAAATAATCCTCTTTTTCCAATTCTTCAATGATTTCATCCAGTTCACTCATGCTTTCAGCCTGTTTAATGGCTACCAATACTGATTCCAGATAATCAATATCCTGCTGGTTCCTGGCCATTAAATTCTCCAGATGCTTAAGGGCGGAACGGCTTTTATTATAAATTTTGAAATACTTCTGGGCATTCTGAATCGGAGTATAACGGGGGTCCAGGTTAATATTTACCGTTTCTCCGCTATAAAAATCCTCCAATTGGGCTACGGTGTCACCCTTTTGAAACTGATGAGCATAGGAGGTTAACAGCTCCCCCCAGGTCTTATACTTTTCATTCTCCAGAGCTTTGCTTTTGTCTCCTTCTTGCATAAACCGCTTGCGATAAGCCTTGTCCAGCACTGATTTTATGGTACGGGTAATATTAGTTTTACTGGAATCCAGGCGGATTTTGTCCAGTCGCTGCTGGTAGTAGGTATCAATTCCACTATTGGCTGAAGGATAAATTATGCTTTTGCCTCCGAGGGCAGGCGGGGACGGAGGGGATATGACAAACTCCCAGAGCTGGTTGTTTTTATACAACAGCCGCGTTTCAAACTGACCATAATCTATTGCGGCAATAGTTTTTTGCACCTGCTTAAAAATACTGCTGAATTCAAATTCTCCGCATTCTTCTACCGGTACATCGGGGTTAATACCTGCAGCCTGGCATATTTCCCCAGCACTAAAGGGGCTGATGCCGCTTAAAGCCTTAAATAGCGCCGATGCGAGAGTAGAATCAACCTCCTGTTGCCACATAAGCTGAACAAAATCGGAAAAACTACAGGAAAGGGGATTCATTTTACCCTGATCAGGTGGACTAATGTAGTTTTTACCCGGTAAGACTTCCCGGTAGGAACTAAGGTCACTGCCATATTTTTTGATAGCGTCCAAGATAATCTGGGTTTCCGGATTTATAAGTATAATATTGGAATGACGACCCATAAACTCACAGACTAATAGCTTTGTCTTCCATTCCCGGAATTCATCCAGGGCTTCAATGTATATATGTACTATGCGCTCAAAATCTACCTGCTTGATGGCTTTAATTTTTCCGCCTTCCAGATATTTACGTAACAGCATACAAAATGCCGGTGGGTTGCTGGGATTTTCCTTTCTTTGCTCACAGCAATGTATCCTGGCCCAACGGGGGTTAGCAGATATGAGTAATCGCCGGGGTTTACTTCCCGGGGCTCGTATCAGGAAAACTATTTCGTCCTTTTCCGGCTGGTGTATTTTATCTATGCGGGCATTGTTCAGGTCACGGTCCAATTCCTGGCACACCGCCCTGATAGCCATTCCATCAAAAGGCATGGTCCAAGGCCTCCTTTAAACGGGCTAAGTAACAGCAAAAGTATAGCATTAGAGCCGCGCTATTACAAATAATCCTGTTTTCAGTTTACCTAAAATTTTTATAGTAAGTTAAAATAATAGGGTAGGAGAAAAACCATTTTTATATGTTACATGTACCCGTTGTTTATTGCCTCGGGGCATGGGAGGTTAGTAATGGATAATCTGGATAGAGTAAATAGTATTTATAAAAGCACTATAGAACAAGTACTTATTATAGAAAGCTGCAAGAAGGATATTTCTATGCAAATACTTATGGTTCGGGGTGAGAAACGCTGGGCTCTAATTCAGGAGTTTCTCGAACATGATCTGCAAAAACATATGCTTTTAGATCAGGCGGCGGTAGTAGCTATTAATAATGGTGCTGATGAAATAATAAAGGATCTGGAGAACCTTTATCAGCATACCAAAGGACCGGACCTGATAACCAAAATAAGAACCGAATACTCCCAGGTGGAAAAATTCATTAAGCTTATTAAAAAGGGAAGAAAACATAAAGACTGGTTAAGCTTTACTGAGCGACGGGCTATGCAGGAAATCAGCAAGTTTGTATTAGAACAAGCACGGGAGTACAATAAGTTATAGTTAATTTTGAATTCTTAATTTTGAATTTTGAATTATGGTGGAAATACTTCGTATTTCTCTTTATTTCGGATATTTTAATTCTTTGTGGAATAAAAGAAATGTGTAAGCATTTCGACATTAATTAAAAATTAAAAATTCAACATTCATAATTATTACTGGAGGTAGATTTATGGCAGATAAAATTAAAGTAATCGTAACCGGAGTACTCGGTAAAATGGGATTGGAGACGGTAAAAGCAGTTTACCCGGATGAGGATTTGCAACTGGTAGGACTGGTTGATATTAGGGGTAAGGGAGAAAAGCTTTCTCAGCTAAGCCAGCTGAAAGAGATAGATTTGAAGGTGGAAAACGACCTGGATCGCGTAATTGAAAAAACTAAACCCCGGGTAATGATTGACTTTACCAATCCCCAGGCGGTATTTAACAATACCCGCACCGCTTTGAAAAATAAAATTACCTGCGTAGTAGGCACTACTGGTCTGAATGAAGTAGAACTGCGGCAGTTGGAAAAACTGGCGGTGGATAATAAGGTGGGCCTGGCCATAATACCTAACTTTGCTATTGGAGCAGTGCTGATGATGAAATTCGCCCGCGAAGCAGCCCGTTATTTTCCCGACGTTGAGATTATTGAGCTCCACCATGATCAAAAAATGGACGCTCCCTCCGGGACCGCCATTAAAACCGCGGAACTAATAAATGAAAGCCGCACTAGCCGGGTTCCTAGAAATATCCGGGAGTTTGAAAAAATTGCCGGCTGTCGTGGTGGTAATATAGAGCAGGTAAGAATACATAGCGTTCGCCTGCCGGGGCTAGTTGCCCATCAGGAGGTTATTTTTGGTGGCTCTGGGCAGACCCTAAAGATTCGCCATGATTCCATAGACCGGGCCGGATTTATGCCGGGAGTAATAATGGTGGTCAAAAAGATGATTGATCACCAGGGGCTGGTTTACGGCATGGAAAACTTATTGTAAAGACAGGCTTTTAATTAGTGGGAGGGTTCCTCACTTACGTTTAAGCGTAGGTGAAGAACCCTCCTTTTCTTATATTCCAGACAAGCACCACATTTGCACGGTATACATATAATGCTATTAATTGTGGCCATAGTTTAAGCTCAAGGGGGAGTGATGGTGAGTTCGGTGCTTTCTGGAGTCAAAATTGCTGTATTAGGCGGTGATGAGCGGGAGCTTATCCTGGTAAACGAACTAGTAAAAATGGGGGCTACAGTAGCTGTTGCTGGTTATCCCCAGGATAAAATAGGCCCTGGGGCCTTTATGGTTCATACCGTAGAAGAAGCTTGTAAAGACGCCGAGGTAGTAATATTACCTATTCCTGGTACTAGTCCTGATGGTTTAATTAGAGCAGTATATTCTGAAAACAGCCTAATACTAACTGAAAAGGCTATACAGACTATAGCCCCTAATGCCCTGGTTATTATAGGCTCAGCCCGGCCATTTCTTAAGGAATGGGCCCAGGTCTATGGTTTTAACCTGATTGAAATAATTGAAATGGATGAAATAGCCATACTTAATTCCATACCTACAGCCGAAGGTGCTATCCAGATAGCCATGGAAGAGACCTCAATAACTATCCATGGCAGTAAAACCTGTGTTATTGGTTTTGGCAGGACAGCAATAACATTGGCGCGGACCTTAAAAGCATTGGGTTCTGATATTACCGTGGTTGCCCGTAATCCAGGGCAATTGGCCCGAGCTTATGAAATGGGCTGTAAACAGGCTACCTTCCCTGAATTACGGGAAATTATGAATAGTGCAGACATAGTATTTAATACGGTCCCGGCACTGATTATTACCAGGGATATTCTTAAATATACCAATTCCAATGTGCTCATAATTGATCTGGCCACGCAGCCAGGAGGAACTGATTTCGAAGCAGCCAACACCTATGGACTCAAGGCTATTCTTGCCCCCGGTCTGCCCGGCAAGGTTGCCCCGGTATATGCAGGCAAAATTCTGGCAGATGTTGTTCCTAAATTAATCATAAGTGAACTGACAAAATTAGATGCCGGTTTACTATTTGCCTGAAGGGGGGTGTAGAGATTGCTGGAAACTCATAGCCGGTTACGGGGTGTCCGGGTGGGGGTGGTAGTCACCGGTTCTCATTGCACCATTGGGGAAGTTATCCCCCAGATAAGAGAGCTTAAAGGTGAAGGTGCTGATATTTTACCAATATTTTCATATACGGTTGATGAAACTGATAACCGCTTTTATCAGGTTCATGACCTGAAAACGCAAATTAACGAGATATGTAATAAGCCCGTAATTAACACTATAGTCGGTGCTGAACCAATTGGTCCACAGAAACTGTTGGATGTGGTGGTAGTGGCACCGGCAACCGGAAATACCATAGCCAAACTGGCCAATGGGATAATAGATACGCCGGCCTTAATGGCCATTAAAGCTCATTTACGTAATCAAAGACCTGTAGTTATAGCAATTTCCACCAATGATGCCCTGGGTATTAATGCCCGCAATATTGGCCTTTTAATTAATATGAAAAATATATATTTTGTTCCCTTTCACCAGGATGACCCCTTTAACAAAGCCAATTCTCTAGTTGCCTGTATGGATAAACTTTTAGATACAGTAGTATGTGCACTTCAAGGCAAGCAACTGCAGCCAGTTTTACTTGGTCCGGTGCAGTTTCTTGAGAATTAAAAAGGGCAGTGCTAAAATAGAGACCAGAGTTTTTTGACAGGAGGTCTGGTTGTGGCTGAGGGAATAAAGTTAGCACTGGTTGGTGCAACAGGTGCAGTTGGTCAGGAAATGCTGAAAATTATGGAGGAGAGAAAGCTTAAAATAAACGAATTAGTCTGCCTGGCTGATCCCCGCGAGGCAGGGAGCAAAGTTAAATTTGCTGGTGAAGATCTGACAGTCCGGGCTGCCAGTAATGATGCTTTTAAATGGGCTGATGTAGCCATGTTTGCCGTAGGTACCGATATAAGCAAGCAATTGATACCAGAGGCCGTAGCTAATGATTGTGTTGCCATTGACAATAGTTACGCTTTTCGGTTGGACGATAATGTTCCCCTGGTAGTACCGGAGGTTAACCCTGAAGACGTGGACTGGCATAAAGGGATAATTGCCAATCCCAATTGCTCTACCATTATTATGGTGGTGGCCATTAATCCCATTCACCAGGCGGCAGGTCTAAAAAGAGTGATAGTATCCACCTACCAGGCGGTGTCTGGTGCCGGTAAAGCGGGGTTAGATGAACTGGATCAGCACGTTAAGGCCCATATTGACGGTATCCAGCCGGTATTAGAGGTATTTCAGCATCCTATAGCCTTTAATCTAATTCCCCATATTGATGTATTTGTTGAAGAAGACTATACCCGGGAAGAAATGAAGATGGTATGGGAAACCCGTAAAATTATGCATGCTCCGGACCTAAAAATTGCTGCTACCGCAGTACGAGTACCGGTATACCGGAGCCATTCCGAATCGATTAACCTGGAAACCGAGAAACCCCTGTCAGTTACCCAGGCCCGGGAGATTTTATCTCAGGCTCCAGGGATAATAGTACAGGATGATCCTCAGAATAACCATTATCCTATGCCGCTTTTTACTTCTAACTCGGATGAAGTATTTGTGGGTAGGATACGGCGCGACATATCAACCGATAATGGTCTGGCTATCTGGATAGCCGCCGACCAGATTAGAAAGGGCGCGGCTACTAATGCTATTCAGATAGCCGAGTTAATCGTTGAGAAAAACCTTTATTAAGAAGGTGAAAATATTTGAAAATAGCTGTACAGAAGTTCGGAGGAACTTCCCTTACCACCACTGAACTTCGCTCCCAGGTCGGGAATATTGTGAGCTCAACCATCAGTTCAGGCAAGAAAGTGGTAGTTGTAGTATCAGCTATAGGAAGAGACAACGATCCGTATGCTACTGATACCTTAATTAAGTTGGTAAAGGAAATTAACCAGGAACCCCTGAGCCGAGAAATGGACCTGTTAATGTCTTGTGGGGAGATAATATCTGGAGTATTATTAACCAATTACCTCTCCAGTATTGGTATAAAAGCCAGATTTTTTACAGGTGAACAGGCAGGTATAGTTACTGACGGTAATTTTGGTAATGCCCATGTTTTATATGTTAATCCCAGAAATATATTAGACTGTTTGGAAAAGGGCGTTACTCCGGTGGTGGCGGGATTTCAAGGTATAAGTGAGAATGAAGAACTTACTACCCTGGGACGGGGTGGCAGTGATACCACCGCCAGTGCCCTGGGTGTAGCCTTAAATGCTGAAATAATTGATATTTTTACCGATGTGGAAGGCATTATGACCGCAGATCCGCGTATAGTAAGTAATGCACGGTTACTTGAGGCCATAAGCTATAATGAAATCTGTCAATTAGCGCGAGAAGGTGCCAGAGTAGTTAATCCTCGGGCTATAGAAATTGCCATGCAGGGAAATGTGCCTCTTAGGGTAAGGTCTACCAGCCTTGATAATCAGGGAACATTAATAAGTAACCAGCTCTACGATAGCCATACCCCGCGCTTGATTAAAGACCAATTAATAACAGGAATAACCTATACATCCAATCTTACTCAGATTAAAATAGAGAATAGTAATAATAATGGAGCTCAGTTGGAACTGAATGTTTTTCAGAGCCTGGCTGATGCTGGTATAAGTGTAGATTTTATAAATGTACAGCTAGATCGAATTGTTTTTACTATACAGGGTGAACAGGCAGAGTCAGCCCGGCAGGTTCTTAAAGGGTTAAATATTGAGCCTCAAATGGAAATGAATTGTGCCAAGGTAGCGGTAGTGGGAGCAGCTATGACCGGAATTCCCGGTGTAATGGCTAACGTAGTGGCAGCGCTGAATAATCAAGAGATAAACATTTTACAATCCGGTGATTCATACACCAACATATGGTGTCTGGTTAAGGAAAATGATTTAGAAAAAGCAGTAAATGCTTTACATGACAAATTTGAATTGGGTAATTAATTAGAAAATAGATTTTAATTCACGCTAATCGCGCCGATTATATTAGGATTTACGCGGATTTTTTAATGAATATTACCCATAAGGCGAATCGCAGAATAATCATATGTAGGGAACGGCCCCTGTGCCGTTCCGCCATGGGTTAGAAACAAAATACGGGGTTAATTAGAAAATAGATTTTAATTCGTATGTGTCTGCCCGGTTCGAGTATTGATATTATTATTTTAATAACATAGAAGTGGCGGTGATAAAATGACAGTTCCCCGGCTGTTGACGGCAATGGTAACACCATATGATGACCAATTACAGGTCGATTATGCCAAAGCGGCAAAACTGGCCGAATACCTGGCTAATAATGGTACTGAAGGTATTGTAGTTAGTGGAACTACCGGTGAATCCCCGGTTTTATCTGATGAAGAGAAACTAAAACTATTTGCAGCCGTGAAAGGTAAACTGGGTAAACGTATTCCGGTGTGGGCCGGAACCGGTTCCAACGACACTAAACATTCCTTGGAACTAAGTAAAGAGGCGGAAAAACTAGGGGTAGACGGGGTTATGCTGGTTTGCCCCTATTATAATAAACCCAGCCAGGAGGGATTATACCAGCATTTTAAAGCAATTGCCGGGACTGTATCCCTGCCGGTAATGCTATACAATGTTCCCGGACGCACCAGTATTAACCTGCTGCCGGAAACAGTAGCCCGGTTAGCAGAAATTGAAAACATAGTTGCCATCAAAGAGGCCAGTGGCAGTATGGACCAGGTATCCACCTTGATGACCCTGCTGCCCGAGGATATGACCGTTTATTCCGGTGATGATTCTCTGACCTTGCCTATGATGGCCCTGGGTGCACGAGGCGTAGTAAGCATTGCTTCTCATCTGGTGGGTAACCAAATACTGGCCATGATCGAAGCCTTTAACCAGGGAGAGGTTAAGTCAGCCGCTGACTTGCATAAACAGCTTTTCCCCATATTTAAGGGGCTGTTTATTACAACTAACCCGGTACCGCTGAAAGAGGCATTAAACCAGTTGGGAAAAAATGTAGGCGGTTTACGCCTCCCCCTGGCAGAGGCTAGTCCAACGGAAAAAACATTTATACAGGAATTATTAATTAATGCAAAATTACTACCGTAAGCGTAGCAAGTTTTTATAAGGATAGATGAAAAGTCTATCCTTAAATTTTTTACATAGGGAACATAACATAATATGGTATTATATGAAGTTGTATATAACTTACTGATGGGCTATAATAAGCAAGGTGGTTATGTTCGGAAAACTTAAAACTGAATAAAGGAGGTGTTAGGGTGTCGGATGCTGATTCCCGTATACAAATTATTTCCCTGGGCGGTTTGGGGGAAATAGGCAAGAATATGACGGTCATCCGATATCAGGATACCATTGTTGTAATCGACGCTGGTCTGATGTTTCCTGAAGAGGAACTGCTCGGAATTGACGTCGTAATTCCTGATATTACTTATTTATTAGAAAACAAAGAAAAAGTTAAGGCAGTTTTATTGACCCACGGGCATGAAGATCATGTCGGCGCCCTTCCTTATCTTTTAAAAGAGATGGATATACCAGTGTATGGAAGCAGACTTACTCTGGGCATAGTGGAAGGAAAACTAAAAGAACATGACCTGAACAATGAAAACTTTCATGTCGTTAAACCGAGAGATGTTTTGAAGATCGGGCCTTTTGAAATAGAGTTTTTAAGAGTTAGTCATAGTATACCCGACGCTATGGGTATAGCTATTCACACTCCTATGGGTATAATATTGCACACGGGCGATATTAAGCTGGATCAGACCCCGGTTGATGGTCAGGTGGTGGATTTTCGCAAACTGGCGGAACTAGGGGAAAAAGGTGTACTGGTTATGCTGGGAGACAGCACTAATGCTGATAAACCCGGCTTTACTATGTCGGAAAAGGTGGTTGGCAATACCTTTGATGACCTGTTCGGTAAATGCGAAGGCAGAATAATTGTTACTACCTTTGCCTCTAATGTACATCGGATTCAACAGGTGTTATGTACGGCCCAAAGGTACGGCAGGAAAGTATCTATCGTTGGCCGCAGTATGGTCAATAACGTAAAGATATCACATGAACTAGGTTATATGGATGTGCCTGAAGGCATATTAATCGAGATGGAGGAAATAAATAATTATCCGCCTAATGAGGTAGTAATAGTTACTACCGGTTCCCAGGGTGAGCCTATGTCCGCATTAACTCGTATGGCTACCGCTGACCATCGCTGGGTGAGTATTGAGGCAGGGGATACAGTAATTATTTCAGCTACTCCTATACCTGGTAATGAAAAACTGGTGGCTAAAACGGTCGATCTATTATTCCGTCAAGGTGCCGAGGTAATTTACGAAAAAACTATGGGGGTACATGTTTCCGGACATGCTTCCCAGGAAGAGCTTAAGATTTTGCTGAATCTGATTAGACCCAGGTATTTCATACCGGTACACGGGGAATACCGTCATCTCATGAAACACGCCAAATTGGCGGAGAGCCTCGGTATACCCCGTTCCCGCATATTTGTAGCCGAAAACGGCCAGATCATTGAAGTAGGCAAGAAAAAGGCTAGTATTTCTGGTAAAGTAACTGCAGGTAAGATTCTGGTTGATGGCTTCGGAGTAGGGGATGTCGGTAATATTGTTTTACGTGACCGTAAACAGCTATCCCAGGATGGTATTATGATAGTGGTAGTGACTATTAATAAAGATGGCGGTGACGTGGTCGCCGGGCCTGATATAGTTACCCGCGGATTTGTCTATGTCCGGGAATCTGAAGAATTGATAGAGGATGCCCGGGAAAGGGTAAGAGAAGCCCTGGATATATGCGCTAAAAGGAATATCACCGAATGGGCAGTCATGAAAGCCCAGATACGTGAGCGGTTAGGCAAGCATCTATACGAAAAAACCGGCCGCCGCCCTATGATATTACCGATTATTATGGAAGTGTAATAAATGTCGTCAATCGTCAGAAATGTACTAACTACCCGGTTTTAATAGCCGGGTAGTTTTTTATACGAACATAAAATTTTATAGTTTATTTACTTGATTGCTTTTATATTAGTTTCAAATGAAGAAGCATCCTGATTAAAGGTTAGGGTAATCTCGTAATCAGTTCCGTCCGATTTAAAACATATTTTTTCTCCGGGGTATACTCTTAAAGCATCAGGTTCCGGTGGATTAAGATGAAACTCCGCAATAGTACTTGTTTTAAGCGACTTCATATTCAAAATATACAGGGTGGAAAATGAATTCACATACACCAGATTCTCATTATCAAACCATTGGTAATCATACAGCCAATCACCTACATTTATAAGGTATTCAGAACGGTCTGGTGATGCGACTACAATATAATTTTTCCAATAAACATCTTCACAGTAGCTTCCGGCAGTATATTTATCATCAGGCGACTTCTCGCCCTTGGCCAGCGCCTCCTGGCGCTTTTTTTGTTGCTCAATACATTCTAATGCAAACCGTTTTCGCATCTCAGATTGCATTGTTAGATAATCGTTATAGGTTAAATTGCGGTTGAAAGCTGCTAGCTCGGCAGGTTCTGTAACCGAGATATTATCTGGTAATTGGTCCGGTAAAAGTCGATATTCATCTAGATCACATTCGATAAATGAAAGCCCCTGGGGAAAATATTCATATGTAAATGGACCTAACCCGTGCAAATGGTCCTGAAAACTGGCTGTACCTATTAACTTTACCAGTGAATCATAAGTAAAAAGCCCGTTTTTTATTTCATTAAAAGTTGTTTCGCTGATTAGTTTTTTATTACAGATAACAGTAAAATTGCCCGAATGCATTATGTCATAATTATCTGTCGATTCCCAGGACTTAATGTTTTTATAAGCCGGATTTGAAGAATTGAGCATACAGGCAAAGATAGTATCCTGGTTTATATTTGCAGGCGAAAGATATAGCCGCAGGTTACCCTTATCATATACAGATTCAACATATGGCATTTCCGCCCAGATCACCTCAAATTTTGTTTCTTCCTTTGGCAACAGCGAATGGGCCTCGGACATGCTCCAGCTATTAACAATTGATTCAATCAACCGTTCTTGCGTTTTTTCAGCTTTACTATTAACGGAAGTCTGAGATTCCCCACAACCGACCAGGGTTAAACAAACCATCAAAACTAATATCGCACCAGCTAGCACTGAGCGACTCATATTACCCACCCCCACACCAAATATATGAACATAATACCATATTTGGAATCCCGATTAGGAGAATTCTAAATACGGTGCCAAGCACTTTAGTTGTTAAGCAATTGTTTATTCTGTATCTCTGGAACTTTACGCTACCCGGTTTATTGTCGGGTAGTTTTTTTATGTTTGCGTATTTGCTCCCGTTTTGGGTAATTCTAATGATAAATAGGTTTAGGAAGGGAGAAGCATAATTAATGACCGACATAACGCCTGATGATAATGGAGAAAAAGCTAATGAGGAAACAACCCAGGAGCAGAAGCTAGATAACATAAAGGAAATGGGACAAATTGATATACCTTCATTTAAAAGCGACATCCACTGCCTTACTATAGCCGGACAGGTTGAAGGTCACATGGTTCTACCGCCGCAAAACAAAACCACCAAGTATGAACACATTATTCCTCAACTGCTGGCAGTGGAAGAAAACCCGCAGATAAAAGGATTGCTGGTTGTACTAAATACTGTGGGAGGCGATGTAGAGGCAGGTCTGGCATTGGCCGAAATGATTGCCAGCTTATCCAAGCCTACCGTTTCGATAGTGCTGGGCGGGGGACATTCTATAGGCTCCAGTATAGCCGTTAGCAGCGATTATTCATTTATTGCCCCTTCAGCAACCATGACGATTCACCCAATACGCTTAACTGGGCTAGTAATCGGAGTTCCCCAGACGTATGAATACCTCGACAAGATGCAAGATAGGGTAGTGAAATTCGTGGTCGAGCATTCCCGGGTGACGGAAGAGAAGTTCAGGGATTTGATGTTTAGGACCGGAGATTTGGCCCGGGATATCGGCACTGTTCTGGTAGGCAAAGATGCGGTTGATTGTGGCTTGATGGATGCTGTGGGTGGCCTTAAGGATGCCGTACAAAAAATTCACGAGTTGAAGGATAGTAAAGGAGGTCTGGTTCAGTGATAATCTACATTCCCGACCCCTGGGAGGCATTTAGCCAAACTGAACCCCTACCTCGGATAAGGATAAAGCTGCCCTCGGGCGGACATTTAAATGGTGAATGCCTGGAGGTTGACCAGGTCAGAGTATTAAGCCTGGATAGCACCGATCCTATGGATTATATAAATCAGCAGTATCAACCGGGGAGTATAATACAGCTGAAACCAGGTGTATAGTGGGCCAATATGTCCGGTAAGTTCGGGGACAGGCACCGGACTTACCGGACTTATTTGTCCACTTCAGCTTCGCTTCGGGGAATATGTTCCCGAACATATTAGGAGGTATGTTTTAGCAGCACTGTGCTATAATTTATAAAGTACTTTTGGGGAGATGAGAGTTTGACATATTTACATGCCATATTGTTGGGTGTGGTCCAAGGTTTGACCGAGTTTCTGCCGGTTAGTAGTTCCGGCCATTTAGTTATTTTCCAGCACATCCTGGGTGTACAGGAATCCCCCTTAACTTTTGATATAATGCTACATATGGGTACCCTCCTGGCGGTTTTTGTAGCCTTTTGGGATGATATTATAGACATTTTGAAAAAGCCTTTTACCCGCCTGACTTATTTAATCGTAGTTGGCTGTATTCCTGCAGCCATAGCCGGGTATCTGGTGGCTCCGGTAATTGAAAAAGCCTTTGAGTCACTGCTGGTAGTAGGGTTAGGGCTAATATTTACCGGGTTTGCCCTGCGGTTTTCGGAGAAATGGTCGCGGGAAATGATAGGGTTAAAGGATATACCGAATACCAGTTACAAGGATGCTCTTTTTATAGGTTTGTTGCAGGCACTGGCTATTGTTCCGGGAATATCAAGGTCTGGTTCCACTATAGCGGCAGGTCTCTTTGCTGGAATGGAAAGGGAACTGGCCGCTCGGTTTTCGTTTTTGCTGTCCATACCGGTAATACTGGGGGCGGGGATTTTTGAATTAAGTGATGTCAGTAGTAGTGCCTGGGCTCAGAATTTTATACCTTATACAGTAGGTACTCTGGTAGCTGCTTTGTTTGGTTACCTGGCCATTAAAATTGTGATGCGGCTGGTACGGCATGGCAGGTTATCGGTATTTTCCTATTATTGTTGGGCGGTGGCACTGGTAACCCTGGTATTTTACTTTACGGTTTAAGGTCATGCCGGGTAGATTTAAGCACTTAGCCATGATTCAAAAACGTTTGGTGGCCAACTGGGCATCAGCCCAATCTTGTTTTGTAAGTATTACTTATTTATAGCCGCTGAGTGCCAACCCCTACAATCTCTCACCCGATTTCGTTTTCCAGACACATCATTATAATAGGGTATGAAAATAGATAGGGTAAGATTATCTCCTCCCGTAAACCCGAGTCTGCAATTGTATAATGGTAAGAGCAGGATTTTACAATTGATGAACGAAGTAGTTTATCATAAAATGTAATTGGTTACCAAATTATAGCAAATGAAAGGTTAGGTAGATGGCTACTAAAAAGACTACCGGTAAACAAACTGGCTCAAAAAAGAAAACGGACAAGTCCGTACGCACTTTCAACATAACCGAGAAAAAAGAGACCCGCTCCCGGGAGCAAGAGGAAAAGTTAGATGGTCTGAGGGCGGAGATTGTTTCAATTGTTCTTTTTATGCTATCCGTATTTATTTATATCTGCGTTAGTCGCTTTCAGGGATTAACCGGGAACGAACAGTTCATCGGCCTGGTAGGTACCGGCATTGCTAAAGGCCTGGAATTGTTATTGGGAGACGGAGCATTTATTGCTTCATTCTACCTATTACTATGGTCTATACATATTGGGGTCTTAAAGAAATACTGGTCGAGCCGGATGTGGGGAATAACCATACTGGCCCTGGTTTTTCTTATGGGAATAAGTATTTATCGCATACCGGTTGGTCTTAATGCTTTAGAAGCCGGCGCCAGAGGTTTGGGCGGAGGATACATAGGAGGCAGTCTGGCTTACGCTCTGGTAAGACTGCTGGGTAATATTGGTACCATCATCATTTTACTTTTGGGAGTGCTGGTGGCCCTGGTACAGATTATTGATAGACCCCTGGGGCAAATAATTAATACCAGCAGGGTAATCGCGCGAAAAACCTGGACCAGGGTTTATCCTTTATTATTTGAAGAGGAAGAAGAACCATCACCACCCACTACACCTAAAAAGGAACCGGTAATAATAGATAGTCATGAACAACCGCGGCTCCTGCCTTTTGAAGATTTACATTTGGAACCTGATATCCCTCCAGAAGCTGCCGCAGGGAAAGAGGAGTTTAAAGAAGAAACGAGTCCAAGCCAACCCAGGAAGAGTAATTTAAGGTTGGTTTTATCTGCCAAACCGGAAGCAAACGAAAGCGAATACCAGAAGCCCCCCCTGGAGCTGTTAAGTAACATCAGCAGTGAACGTAAGATTGATAAGAAAAATATCAAGGAAAGTATATCGGTAATGGAGGAGACTTTTTCTAATTTCGGTATTGGGGTAAAGGTTAATCAGGTTAGTTGTGGACCATCGGTGACCAGATACGAGTTGTCCCCAGCACCTGGGATTAAAATCAGCCGCATAATTAGTTTAGCTGATGATTTGCAGCTTAATCTGGCAGCACCGGGCATTAGAATAGAAGCACCCATACCGGGCAAATCAGCCATAGGAATAGAAGTGCCTAATAATAAAATACTAAGTGTGGGACTGCGTAATCTGATAAGCTCCCCCGCTTTTAGCAAACTGAGCACCCCCCTGGCTTTTGCTCTGGGAGAGGATATCTCCGGTAATGTGGTAGTTGCCCGGCTAAATGATATGCCGCATTTATTAATTGCGGGCTCTACCGGTTCAGGAAAAAGCGTTTGTTTAAATAGTATCATTATGAGTTTTCTATATAATACAACTCCCAGCGAAATGAAGATGGTCTTTATAGACCCGAAAATGGTGGAGTTAACTGTATATAATGGTATACCTCACCTGCTTACTCCGGTAGTTACCGACCCACGCAAAGCTTCGGTAGTGTTGCGGTGGATGGTTAGTGAGATGGAAAAACGCTACAAGCTGTTTGCGGAAAAGGGAGTTCGAGATATTCAGCGTTATAATTTAGTAGCTCAGGATGAATTGCCTTACATAGTTATTATTATAGATGAACTGGCTGATTTGATGATGGTTTCTCCGGTGGAAGTGGAGGACTCGATATGCCGCCTGGCACAGATGGCCCGAGCCGCAGGAATGCACCTGATAGTAGCTACTCAGCGTCCTTCAGTAGATGTAGTTACTGGTGTCATTAAAGCCAACATACCTTCCCGCATTGCTTTTGCAGTTTCTTCTCAGGCTGATTCCAGGACTATATTAGATTCAGCTGGAGCCGAGAAATTACTGGGAAAAGGGGATATGTTATTCTTCCCGGTAGGTGCAATCAAGCCTTACCGTATTCAAGGAGCTTTTGTTTCTGATAGTGACATTGAAGCAACGGTTAATTTTATTAAAGAGCAATTTGTCGGTCAGGAAGAGCCTGAACCACCCCGGGAGTTGGAATTATCTCTGCAGGAAGCAGAGAATGACTGGGGGGATGACCTCTTTTGGGATGCGGTAAATGTTTTCGTAGATAGTAAAAAGGCATCGGTATCATTGTTGCAGCGCAGACTGCGTATAGGCTATGCCCGGGCGGCACGACTGGTTGATTTGATGGAGGATCGGGGAATTGTTTCAGAGATGGATAATAATAAAAAGAGGGAAGTTCTTATCAATAGTGAGCAACTTGAAAAACTATACGCTAAAAATAAACTATGTTAGTATGGTTTGTATATAAAACAATACATTTAACAAGGATGTTTTTAATTGCACACCAGATTTATATGATATTACACCAGGGCAAATGCATATAAGGGAGATATAAATGAGACTTACCTTACGGGAGAGGGAAATATTTGAAGCCATAAAAAAAGAGCCTCTAATTTCGCAAGATGAATTATCTCGTCGTTTTGGCATTACCCGTTCATCTGTAGCTGTACATATATCTAATTTGATGAAAAAGGGTGTTGTTCTGGGCAAGGGGTATGTTATTAACGAAGCAGGATCTGCTGTGGTTATAGGAGAAAGTTGTATTAATATTGATGTCCAGACGGAGAATGGGAATACAACTATTAATGTTGATTATGGTGGATTTGCAGTTGAGTTTAGTAGTGTCTTGTCTAATTTTGGGGTAAATGTTAAAGTAATAACAGTTACTGGTAATGATAATGTTAGTGACGACATAATAAGCAAACTCAGGGAAAGAGAAATTGATACCAGTAATATTTACCGTCATACCCAAAAAAGAAGCTGCCGAAGAATTTTTGTAAACAGTATTAGCAGCTATGAAGAATGCTATAGTTGGAAAGATTATCAAAAGGCTATTAGTTTAAAAGAATGGGTAGTATTTAATTGTGAATGGTTATGTATTGACCCTCAGTTTCAGGAAAATATAATTAAAAAGCTATATGGTAAGGAAGATGAAAAACTTCCGTATTTGTGTACATATATGAATATAGAATCCCCTGAAGATATTCCTGAATATTTATGGAGTTATTCTACTGTGGTTCTCGGGGTTAAGAGTGATAGCCTTGACCTATGTGCCCAAAAGGTGAGAACAATATTAGAGCATCAGAATTGGATTTTAACCGATGGCAGCAGCCGGGTTATTTATTTTCAAAATAAAAAAGCAATAGATGTACTTTTATTACCCAGTCAGATGTTCGCCATTGAAAACCGTCTTCCATTCTTGTTAGCAGGCTTAATTTATGGGTTATCCAGCGGTTATCCGCTCCGACAGGCTATTAGGATTAGCATAGGAGCAGCTGCCGGCGAATAAAGCCTTAATATGCCTTTAAGGGTGTGAATAAAATGAGTTTTGGAGAAAAGTTAAAAGAAGTTCGGGAAGCTAAAGGTTATTCCCTGGATTATATAGAAGAAGAAACGAAAATCAGGAAGCTCTATATTAATGCTCTGGAGCAAGAAACATTTGAGGTTCTTCCTCCCAGGGTATATGCTACCGGTTTTGTTCGCAGGTATTCCAAGTTTTTAGGACTTAATGCGGATGAAATGGTAGTGGAATTTCAAAGCCGGGCTTATTATAATGAATCGATTCACGAAGAAGTAACACAAATTAGTCAAAAAGAAGTCGATGTTGGCTTTCCTGTACTATATCGTAATATACTGGCCGGCATTGTTTTTTTTATCATTGCTTTATGGGCAGGTAAACTGGTTTTAGGCTATATTACTGGACGGATGGATATTCCAGATCAACAAGCCACAGTACCTCCAAAAGTTGAGGAACCGGTAAAGCAACCTTCCCCGCCTGTACCAGAAGTGAAAAGGGCGCTGGTATTGATAGAGGCTCGTCAGGATTGCTGGCTTAATGTAGTGGTTGATGGCGAAACGGTATTTACTAAAATCATAAAGGCAGGGGATAAACAAGAGTTCAAAGGGAAAGAATCGGTTTATATCAAAGCCGGGAACGCTGGAGGAATTGATATTACCTTTAATGGTGAAAAGGTTGAACCTATCGGAAAATATGGGGAAGTAAAAGAAGCAGAGTTTAAAGCAAAGTCCTAGCTGGAACAGGAGTAACTTACGTGAATATAGGTTTTATTAGTCTGGGATGTTCCAAAAATCGGGTTGATACAGAGATAATGATGGCGCTTTTAAGCAGCGCCGGGCATAAGATAGTAAATTCCATAGAACGGGCTGATGTGGTAATAATTAATACCTGTGGCTTTATTGGAGAAGCTCGGGAAGAAAGTATAAACACCATACTGGAAACTGCGGAACTAAAATCTGGGGGAATTTTAAAGTATTTGATAGCTACCGGATGTTTATCCCAAAGATATGGAAATGAATTATTTGATGAGATGCCTGAACTAGATGCGGTTGTAGGCATCTCCTCTTTTGCTGCCATAAATGATATTATAAATCAGCTGGAAAATGGCGAGCGAATCCTTAAAGTAGGGCCGATACCTGAGACCTTCGTAGAAAAGGGGCCTAGAATTCTGTCCACCCCACCCGGTTCTGCCTATCTAAAAATTGTTGAAGGATGTAATAACCGTTGCAGCTATTGTGCTATACCATCTATAAGGGGTAACCTGCGCTCACGCCCGCTGACTGAACTGGTAGAAGAAGCCCATATCCTGGCCGAGCAGGGGATTAAGGAATTAGTTTTAATCGCCCAGGATACAGCTAACTATGGCTATGATTTAGGAGGGAAATATTTATTACCACAGTTACTAAAAGAGCTGCAAGATAAAGTAGAGATAGACTGGATAAGGCTACTTTATCTGCACCCGGCTCATATAAATAATGATATTATTAATAGTATAGTTTCGTTAGATAAGGTCATCCCTTATCTGGATATTCCTATACAGCATGTTTCCAGTAAAATATTAAAAATGATGAACCGCAAACATGATCGCCAGCATCTGGAGAAGTTAATTCACAAACTTAAAAATGAAATAGACGGTCTGGTTTTACGAACTACGGTAATGTTGGGTTTCCCTGGAGAAGAGGAAGACGATTTTGAAGAGTTGTATAACTTTATAGAAAAAGTAGAGTTTGACTGGCTGGGCGCTTTTGCCTTTAATAGTGAAGAAGGGACCGCAGCTGTTAATCTTCCCAATCACATCGAAGAAACGATAAAGAAAAAACGTTTGGATATTATCATGGAATTACAGCAAAAGATTACTCGTAAGAAAAATATAGCCCGTATCGATAAGACTGAGAAAATCCTGGTTTCGGGACAGCTATCCTCCAATCTCTATATTGGAAGGGCTTATTTTCAAGCGCCTGAAGTAGATGGCCTTACTCTAATAAAAAGCAGCTGTAAACTACCGCGGGGTGAGTTTACTCGGGTTCGCCTGGCCGGGGTTAGAAATTACGATATGATTGGAGAACTTGTCGATGAACCTGCCCAATAAACTAACTATTTTAAGAATAATACTCATTCCCGTTTTCGTCGTATTTCTGTTAATTAGCATACCTTATGGTGATTATTTTGCCGCCGCTATATTTATATTAGCTGCCCTTACCGATAGTTTAGATGGTTACCTGGCCCGGCGCTGGAAACAGGTAACCAGATTGGGAATATTACTTGACCCTCTGGCTGATAAATTATTAATTACGGCAGCTTTGATCAGTCTGGTTGAATTGGGTAGAATTTCAGGATGGATAGCTATAGTAATAGTAGGCCGGGAATTTGCGGTTTCAGGTTTACGGGCTATAAAAGCAGGGGATGGGGTAGTTATTCCGGCTAGTATTTTCGGTAAACTAAAGACCGCAACCCAGGTTATTGCCGTGCTGCTGGTAATTTTAGAAAACACCTACCGCAGTATTACCACTTTACCGATAGGGCAGTGGGCTATGTATATTGCCGTAGTTATAACCATAATATCAGGTGTGGAGTACTTTTATCGCTTCCGCAAAGAGTTGGGGTAAATTAAAGGGAGGGGGAGGGGCTCAAAAGCCCCTCCATGTTATGTTAGGCTGTCTTGGGACAGCTACGCTTATAAGATTTGTCCAGGTTTACAACATTATACATGGTCTTTCTCAATTCCTCATTAAACTCTTCTACAGTGTAACGGTAATCAATGTCACCAGTACCATAGATGTCGTCGAGGGACTCCAGGTATACTCCGGTCCAGTTGTATTCTTCCGGAGCTGCTTCCTGAGCAAAAGCCTTCCGCCACTCCTCGTTTGTTTCTTCCATATTCAGAGGTTGTACACTAAAATCTAGACCCATTTGCTCCATATAACGTTGGTGCCAATCAGAATAAATTTTGCTGCGACTAGTCATTTATGTTCACCTCTTTTCCTACTTGTGATTGTTACTACATTCACTATCCTTTAGCTATATTATAGCACGCTTGATTTACAAATAAAGCCCTATATCGACAAAAGTCATTAATTGTTCTTAAATTACCATAATTTTGTCTCAATCTGCATTAAACTCCTATGCTATAATGACCGCAGGGGGATTGTAGAAATATGATGAAAAACAGTGAATTTAAAATAATTACTGCTGTAATATCACTTTTTGTAACTTTGGCGATATTGCTGGGCGGCTACAATCTGTATAACAAATATATGGTAGAAAAACCATTAACTACACAGCTGGCTACGCTGCCTGCCGTAAAAAGCGCAAAGATAACAAAAGTTGATAAAGAATATTTAATTCAAGTGGAACTTGAGCAGGTAGATAACATCCAGGATAGCTATAACCAAATTGAATCAACAATTAACGGAAAAATTAAAAATGTTAAATGTAAAATAGAAATTCAGGATGCAGGAAGCAAAGAGTTGAGTCATTTTTATAATGAATTACAACCTGTGCTCTATCAGGGCTTATCCGAGCAGCAATATTTATGGTTGGATGAGCAGATTAAGGAGCGCAGCGGTGATAAGGGTATAGAATCCCGACTTTATGTAGATGACAAGCGGGTTTATCTACAACTGGAAGATGCGGACTCTTACCTGTACAAAACCTTTGATATAGCACAAACACAGACCAACGGGGGTGGGGACAGTTGAAAGAGATTTTGCTAGGGATTGGCTTAGCCATTGTAATATTTCTGGCTGTTATCGGCATTAATGTAATACCGGTGATATTAATTGTTGTGCTGGCAGCCTTCTTTTATCTGTTTATGCTCAACCAGGGTTCTATAAAATTCGAAGAACCGGGATCAGGTAGCAGAAGGGGACCGAAGATAGATTTTACAGATATTGGAGGTCAGGATAGCGCAGTAAACGAACTGAAGGAAGCACTGGAGTTTGTAGTTAAACCCGAGGCTATTTACCATATGGGTATTCGTCCCCTAAGAGGGGTACTTTTAGTCGGTCCACCCGGCACCGGTAAAACCCTAATGGCCAAGGCTGCTGCCAGTTATACTGGTTCTGCTTTTATTGCCGCATCCGGCAGTGAATTTATTGAGGTTTATGCCGGAGTAGGTGCCAAACGGATAAGAAAACTGTTCAATGACGCTAGAAAAAAGGCACATAAGGAAAAGAAACGCAGCGCTATTATTTTTATAGATGAAATGGATATTCTTGGCGGCAAAAGGGGTTCCCACACTAGTCACCTGGAATATGACCAGACATTAAATCAACTACTGGTAGAAATGGATGGTATCAGCAGTAATCAAGAGCCTTATGTCCTTATTATAGGTGCAACCAATCGCGCTGACATGCTGGACCCGGCATTACTTCGGCCCGGTCGTTTTGACCGCCAGGTACAGGTGGGTTTGCCAGATAAGGGCGGACGTAAAACTATTCTGGATATTCATACCCGTAATAAACCGGTTAGTAATATAGAGGTTTTGGATGAGATAGCCCGGGCCACTTTTGGCTTTTCCGGTGCTCACCTGGAGAGTTTAGCCAATGAGGCAGCCATACTGGCATTACGGGAAGGCTCCAGTGAAATTGCAAACCAGCATTTCAGAGAAGCTATTGATAAAGTAATTATGGGTGAGAAACTGGATCGCCGGCCTACACCGGTTGAAATGGAGCGAATTAGTATTCATGAAAGTGGTCATGCTCTGGTGAGTGAGATGCTGGAACCGGGAACGGTTTCTTCCTTAACCATTATACCGCGGGGAAAGGCTTTGGGGTTCATGCGTAAAGCCCCTCAGGATGACCAGTACCTCTATACCAGGGATGAATTGGACAGACAGATTATGGTTATGCTGGCCGGAGCCCTGGCTGAAGAAATCAAGTTTGGTAACCGCAGTACCGGGGCAAGGAATGATTTCAGTCAAGCCTGGAAATTATCCCGGGAGATAGTTGAAGCCGGTTTATCTTCACTGGGTATTATCAGCGGCGATGACATACCCGGAGAAATGTTGTACCGCGAATGTCATAAGATTATCGGTGACTTGGAAAAGATTACCCTGGATATGTTAAGGAAAATGGAACATAGCCTCCATTCTCTGGCTAAATACCTGGTCGATGAAGAAAGCATCGACCGCGAACACTTTTTGCAGTTCATATAATATCAGATCGCAATATCAATAACGTTTTCTCGCGACTAACGGCGAATTGTAACTTGAGAAGTTGTTTAGAGTAAGGCAAATGTAGGGGCAGACCCATGTGTCTGCCCGGCCAAGCTCTTATAAGCCGGGTATTATGGTACCCGGTTTTTTTTATTTTCAATTTTCGATAAATAGAGGAGGGAATTGCTTATACTAAATAGGTAAGGGAGCGTGAAAGCAATGTTACATGCCTGTATCGTTTCTACCGGTACTGAGCTTTTATTGGGATCAACCGTGGACAGCAACTGCATGTTTCTCTCCCAAGAGCTAAATCATCTGGGGGTAAGAGTTATTGCCAGATTTACCGTAGGTGATAACCGTGAGCAAATCAAAAACGCATTTATAAACGGTTTCAAACTGGCCGACCTGGTTATATGCAGCGGGGGATTAGGTCCTACATTTGACGATTTGACCAAGGAAATAGCCTGTGAAGTAGCCGGTTGCCAGATGGAACTGGTAGAGGAAGAAGTTAAGCACCTGCAAGAATATTTTGCCCGCCGTAAGCGCAAGATGCCGGAGGCTAATTTAAAACAGGCCTTATTTCCCCGGGAAGCTATAATCCTTAAAAACGCAAAAGGGACCGCACCCGGAATGTATCTTAAAAAAGATGATAAAGTGCTGGTCTTACTTCCCGGACCACCGCGGGAGATGCAGGCTATGTACATGCAGGAAGTGGAATCCCTGCTTAAAAGAGATTTTAACCTGGACGAAAAACAATCGGCCAATTGTACTATTAAGGTTATGGGGCCAGGTGAATCCCAGGTCGATGAAATGTTAATGGATATTATAAATGAACCCCGTGGCTGCAGTATAGTTTTACTGGCTCATGAGGGAGAAGTCCATATTAAAGTTACTGCCGAGGGTGAAAATTCTTCACATAGTAAACAGGTATTGAGGGAAATCTCAGGGCGGATTGAAAGCACTATGGACAGGTATGTGTTTGGGTATGATGATGAAACTCTGGCCGGGGTGGTAGCACAATTACTATTGACTAAAGGAAAAAGACTGGCGGTTGTCGAATCTTGTAGTGGTGGCTTACTGGCGCAAATGATTACCGATTTACCCGGTAGTTCCCGGTACTTTTGGGGTTCAGTTACTTCCTATAGCAATGAAGCCAAGGTCAGGTTCTTAGGAGTAAAGGAAGAAACATTGGAAAGCTACGGTGCAGTTAGCCGGGAGACGGCAGAAGAAATGGCCCGAGGTATACTAAGCAAATCAGGGTGCGATTTTAGTCTGGCAATTACCGGAATTGCTGGACCCGATGGGGGAACCGTGGAGAAACCGGTGGGACTTGTTTATATTGCCCTGGCGGCCAAAGATTTTTGTACTGTTAAGGAAATGCATTTTGCCGGAGGCCGGGAAGCAGTACGAATGTTATCAGCTAAAACGGCATTGGATATGTTAAGACGACAGCTGCAATATGGAGGCATTTAATAGTGAGAATTTTTATAGCCATACCGGTACCCGAAGCAATTAAAGAGCAGGCTTTACAGATAAAAACAGAATTGAGCCGGCTAAAGCCTGATATTAAATGGGTAGAGTACGAGAATTATCATATTACCCTTAAGTTTTTGGGTGAAGTTAAGGAAGGTCAACTTAATGAAATTAAAACCAGGCTGTCAATGACAGCTCAGGCCTGTCCGGTATTTAATTTTACAACTGCGGGAATAGGTTTCTTTCCCAATAAAAACCGGCCCCGGGTAATGTGGTTAGGGGTTAAAGGAGAAATGAACAAAGCAAAGTTCCTGGGCGAAAGAATTGATACATATTTGAGCGAATTGGGATTCGAAGCAGAGAATAAGCGTAGTTTTCATCTGACTCTGGGCCGGATACGTTCCGAGCGCAACCTGGATGAAACAGTATTAACTACCAGCCGTTTAAGTAATGGATTAAAGAGCTATGACTTACCGGTTGAGCAGTTTTTCCTGATGGAAAGCCGCCTCTCCTCCAGCGGTCCCCAGTATTTAGTGTTGGAGAAGTATCAGTTAGAAGGGTGAGGGGTGAGGCGTAGGAGTATTTAGACGCGGAGGACGCGGTTTCTTAAAGGAATACCCGGATTTGTATTTGTTAATAGATTTTATGAAGGTAAGGTTCTGGGCTTAAGGGATTAGGAGATTTTTGACGCAGATTTACGCTGATTAACGCAGAGCATTTTCCTCATCAGCGTTAAACATAAATATCTGCGTCCCTCTGCGTCTAAATATTCTATTTTCTAATTAAACTTCTTATTAGCCGCGTAATTCCCATAGATCTTCCGCGGTTTCTGCGCCTAAATAAAAAAATGCAAAATTTGGTTAAAAATCATTGACATTTGTAAAAGGCTTGGATTATGATTAGACAAAAGAGGCGAACATATGTTTGAGGAGGGTTTTGTAAATGGATACCAGTCAAGTCAATCAGGGCAAGATAGATGCCCTTAATAATGCGATTAAAGGAATAGAAAAACAGTTTGGCAAAGGGTCGATAATGAAACTGGGTGAAGCTGCAGCCATGAACGTCGAGGTTATATCTACCGGCTGTCTTTCCCTGGATTTGGCTCTGGGGGTAGGAGGCTTACCCCGGGGTAGGGTGATAGAAATCTTTGGCCCCGAGTCTTCTGGAAAAACTACCGTAGCTTTACACGCCATAGCCCAGGCACAGAGTGAAGGTGGTATGGCAGCATTTATTGATGCCGAACATGCTTTAGATCCACAATATGCGAAAAGGCTGGGGGTAGATATAAATAACTTGCTGGTAGCCCAACCGGATTCAGGAGAACAGGCTTTGGAGATTGCCGAAGCCCTGGTTAGAAGCGGTGCCATTGATGTTATTGTAGTCGACTCGGTAGCAGCTCTGGTTCCCCGTGCAGAATTGGACGGGGAAATGGGTGATGTCCATGTGGGACTGCAGGCACGTTTAATGTCTCAGGCTCTGCGTAAATTAACGGCCCATATTGGGAAATCCCAGGCCTGTACCGTCTTTATAAATCAAATCCGGGAGAAAGTGGGCGTTATATATGGCAATCCGGAAACTACTACCGGCGGTCGGGCTTTGAAATTTTATTCTTCCGTTAGAATCGAAGTTAGAAAAGGAGATACTATCAAACAGGGCACAGACATAATTGGCAACCGTACCCGGGCTAAAGTCGTAAAAAACAAGGTAGCCCCACCGTTTAAAAATGCGGAATTTGATATTATGTATGGAACTGGTATTTCTCGAGAAGGAGATCTTCTGGACATTGCCGCGGAAAAGGATATCATCCAGAAAAGCGGTTCCTGGTATTCCTATGAAGGTGAAAGGTTGGGACAGGGCCGGGAAAACGCCAAGGAATATATAAAAAATAATCCCGAGTTCATGCAAATGTTAAATAATAAAGTTAAAGAAATGGAAAAAGCCAGATTACAGGCTACCAACAATTTGGACGAATCTTGACACTATTGGGGAAAGTAACTAAAATTGATATAAGACTTGGTAAAGAAGTAATCCTTGTGATTTTACCATATAGACACTGTTAGTGTTTTTCCGGTGAATGGATAATGAATTAGTGGAGATATATGTAAAACATATACTCTTTCATTTGGAGATATACGTTAGTTGTCTGTTGGGTAGGTGAGTTTTAAGAAATCTCACCTGTTATAGAATGCTGCGAGCAATTTTATACCTTTAAATATGTATCAATAATTTTATTGTGTAAAATAGCGGCATTTAAAAATTACAGGACCTTCTTAAAAAAACCGGGTTTGTACTCGGTTTTTTTGTTTAAAGACTTTAATCGCTAATAAAAATGAATTAACAAAAAAGGGGGTGAAAACATTAATCTGACAAGCTTTATAATAATAACGCTTTCATTGGCTGTAGGGCTGGCTGCTGGATATTATGGCAGAAGACTTATTGCCGAAAGTAGAATAGGTGCTGCTGAGGAAGAGGCTTCACGCATTCTTGAGGAGTGTGCAAAAGAGGCAGAAGCTCGTAAAAAGGAAATTCTACTGGAAGGCAAGGAAGAAATACACCGTAATCGGCAGGACGCAGAAAAGGATATCCGTGACCGTCGTCGCGAACTGGATCGCTTGGAAAGACGGATAATTCAAAAAGAAGAGATGCTGGATAAAAAGTCCGAGAATATGGAGAAAAAGGAACAGACTCTTTATGATCGGGAGAAGGAGCTGGAAAAAACTAATCAAGATTTACAGCTTATTCTAACCCAGCAACTCAAGGAATTAGAGCGGCTATCCGGCTTAACCTCTGAAGAAGCCAAAGAATTGTTGTTATATAATGTTGAGCAACAAATCCGTAATGAAACTGCGGTAATGATTAAAAATATCGAAACTGAAGCAAAAGAAGAAGCCAATAAGAGAGCCAAGAATATAGTATCTATAGCTATTCAAAAGTGTGCTGCAGATGTTGTATCGGAAACTACCGTTTCTGTGGTGGCACTGCCTAATGACGAAATGAAAGGTAGAATTATTGGTAGAGAAGGTCGTAATATTCGCACTTTTGAAACCCTGTCCGGTGTAGATTTAATCATTGATGATACTCCGGAAGCAGTAATCCTTTCATCATTTGACCCTATACGCAGAGAGATTGCCAGGGTAGCCCTGGAAAACCTGGTATCTGATGGGCGCATCCATCCTGCTCGTATAGAGGAAATGGTGGAAAAGGCTCAAAAGGAAATTGATCAGGAAATCAGGGATGTAGGTGAGCAGGCTGCCTTTGAGGTGGGAGTACACGGATTGCATCCAGAATTGATAAAACTACTAGGCAGGTTAAAATATCGTACCAGTTATGGACAAAATGTATTACGGCATTCAATTGAAGTAGCTCATTTGGCAGGTGTTATGGCAGCTGAATTAGATGTTGACATAGCGCTAGCAAAGAGGGGAGGTCTGCTGCATGATATAGGAAAAGCAGTGGATCACGAGGTTTCAGGACCGCATATTGAAATTGGGGTTGACCTGGCTAAAAAATATCGCGAGAGTAAGGAAATAATTAATGCTATTGCTGCTCACCATGGTGATATAGAACCGGAGCATATTGAATCAGTTCTGGTTCAGGCTGCAGATGCCATTTCGGCATCACGCCCTGGTGCTCGCAGGGAAACTCTGGAAGCTTATATCAAGCGATTGGAGAAACTGGAGGGCATCGCTGAATCTTTTGATGGAGTTGAAAAAACCTTTGCTATTCAGGCCGGTAGGGAAATAAGAATCATCGTTAAACCTGAAGAAATAGACGATTTAAAGGCTATAAATCTGGCCCGCGATATTGCTAATAGGGTAGAAAATGATTTGGATTACCCCGGACAAATAAAAGTGGTGGTTATACGTGAAACCCGCTCGGTAGAATATGCAAAATAAGCTAAAAGACAATAAGGCAGGGCAAATTGCCCTGCTTTTATTATGAGGAGTGTCAATTTTTGCATATATTATCCGGAAGGAATTTGGATTTGGCTTAAAGAAATGTTTACTACTGAGTTATTAAGGGGAAGATGCAGAATGAGTGAAACGGGTGTGGAAATATTTTTGAACGTATCAGTAAACTTTCCCGAGATTAATATAGTCAAATATGATTATAATAGTGATTTACTGATAATCGAAGTAGCATTAGGCAGGGAGATAGAACCGGAGGAGGAACAGAAGTTCATTACCAGAGGCCGAGAATGTATACAATTATTACATAAGTTGGAGGAAAACAAGCCGGAAATATTCAGTATTAGGTTTAAAAGACTGTCCGGTTTAACTTTTCTTCGTTATTATCGGGATATTAAAAGCCTTGATGAAAAAGAAATTAATTTATTAATATTATTATTACGAGAAGAATTTTACGATTGTCTGCTGGACAATGGTAAAAGTATATTAAACCATGACTCATTTAAGAAAAAGGTTAAACGTGATCTGCTGTTACAGCTAAATAATAATGTTGGCGATCTTTTTGCTTATCGCGACCATGGCAGGTTGTGCATGTTTAACAGGAATACTGGAGGATTATAAAGATTGAATATACTGGTAATCGCCGATATCGTTGGTAGACCTGGCCGAAGAGCTATTAAGGGATTATTGCCGGGCATACAAAAAGAGCATAACATCGACTTTGTTATTGCCAATGCTGAAAATGCTGCCGGTGGCAGGGGATTGACCCGCCAGGTATTGAATGAGCTTTTAAACAGTGGTATTGACGTTTTAACTATGGGTAACCACGTATGGGATAACAAGGAAATATATAGCTTTGTTGATGATGAATTTAGATTGGTACGGCCGATAAATTTCCCTCCCTATTGTCCGGGGCAGGGTTATCATATTTATACCGGCGGCATAAATAAAAAAATTGCAGTAATAAATGCTATGGGAAGGGTTTTTTTATCTCCCTTAGATTGTCCCTTTCGAGGCATAGAACAGGCACTACAAGAAATACAAAAACATAGTGATATTATCATTATTGATTTTCACGCGGAAGCAACTTCGGAAAAGCTTGCCTTAGGATACTATTTTGATGGTAAAGTGACTGCAGTATTGGGTACTCACACTCATATTCAGACAGCTGATGAGAGGATATTACCCGGAGGCACTGCCTATATTACCGACCTGGGAATGACTGGTCCCCAAGAATCTATTCTGGGTATGGATAAAGATATGGTTATTAATAAAATAATTTATCAGAGGCCCGTTCGCCTGGAAGTTGCTGGTGGTACTGCCATACTGCAAGGAGTAATACTAAGTATCGATGACAATAATAACCAGGTTCAAAAAATCGACCGTATTAGCTTAACCCTTCCTTGATCTTTAAAAATTAAATATCTTCATGTATAACCTTGCGTAATTTTTTCTGTAAAAAGAAAAATTATCCAAAAGTTTTTACCAAAAAGAAGGAATTACCATATCAACTTAGAATATACATTAGGGAGAGCAACTAATCTTTCTAATATACTAATTCTTGAGGGAGGTTATTTCATGGAGGTATTAAAGGTTTCAGCTAAGTCCAGTCCAAATTCGGTTGCAGGAGCACTCGCAGGTGTTCTAAGAGAAAAAGGAGCTGCAGAAATACAGGCTATAGGAGCAGGTGCTATTAACCAGGCCATTAAGGCGATTGCTATTGCCCGTGGATTTGTTGCTCCCAGCGGGATGGACTTAATATGTATTCCTGCTTTTACCGATATAATAATAGACGGTGAAGAGAGAACAGCAATTAAATTGATTATTGAGCCCCGTTAAAGACGGGTTACGGGAATTTTTTAATGATTAAATATAAAGAACCTGCTTTAGCAAAGGCAGGTTCTTTTTATGGAGATATAATGAGAAAATAGGGTGCTGGTAGCGGACTGTATAGGTATGGCGAAGTTCAGGGGTAACCAGAAATACGGGGTTAATTATGAATTTTTAATTTTGAATTACTGTTGAAATGCTAACGCATTTCTCTTTATTGCACCGAACCCAACATTTTCATGAATGGTTGCGTGTCCCGCACTCATGGCTGGTTATTAAGAAAATAGGTTTTTTTTGACGCAGAAGGACGCTGACCCTTCGGGCACAGATTAACACTGATAATAATTAAGGAAAAGTAATCTGTGTAAATCATAATAATCTGCGTGAATCTGCGTCAGAAAAACATGGAGGGTTGATATTGAAAATAGTAGATCTTCACTGTGATACCATTTCCTCTATTCAAAAAAACGGTCAGTCATTATACGATAACGATTGCCACTTCGACATTAAAAGGGCACAAAAAGCCGGTATCGGTCTGCAGTTTTTTGCAATGTTTACCATGCCTCAGGGAATGAATGAACTGCGCCAAATATTAAAACAGGTAGAAAAATATCATACTGAGCTGGACCAATGCCAGAAATATCTGCATCCGGTTTATACTTACGAGGATATTATCACTGCTGATAGTATAGGGAAAGTGGCTGGCATATTGCACCTGGAGGGGGCCGAGGCCTTGGGAAGCGACAGCGAGATTTTAAGTTTACTATATCGAATGGGTTTACGAAGTCTTGGACTTACCTGGAATAACCGTAACCTGCTGGCAGACGGAGTAGGAGAGGAACCAAACGCAGGTGGAATTAGCAGCAAAGGAAAGGAAATAATATACCTGATGGAGAAAATGGGTATATTACTAGATCTCTCCCACATATCAGTTAAAAGCTATTATGATGCCTTGAATATTTACAATAAGCCGGCGCTTGTTACCCATGCCAATGCCCGGGCTTTATGTAATCATCGACGCAACCTGGATGACAGTCAATTAAAAGCTTTGGCTGAAAATGGCGGGGTGATTGGAATTAATCAGATTCCCGAATTTATTAAAGAAGAGGGTAAACCGCAATTAAATGATTTGCTCGACCATATAGTCTATATTTCAGACTTGATAGGAATAGAACATGTAGCGCTGGGGTCAGATTTTGACGGGGACGATGTTTTACTCATGGCGGGAGTAGAGGAATATATAAGATGGCCACAGCTGCTGGCTGACAGAGGCTTCACCCATGCGGAAACTAATATGATTCTTACCGAAAACGCCCTGCGAGTGATTAAAGCGGTGCTATAAACGGAAGTCAGAAGGTAGAGGTGCCAGACCTCCGACATCAGATATGTAGGGCAGACCCATGTGTCTGCCCGGCCGAGCACGAAACCGGGTACCGGCTTCTTGAGTAACATAATTGCCAACCCTGGGCGAACACACGGGTTCGCCCCTACAGATTATTGGCCCAGTTTGTAATTATACACCTATAAACAGAAACATAAGTTTTGGAGGACAAAATAATGAAACCTGATTATGATTTGCATATACACACTACCGCCTCGGATGGAGTCCGGACTCCGCAAGAAATAATCGATATGGCGGTTAAAATTGGTTTAAAAGGAATTGCTATAAGTGACCATGATACAGTGGCAGGATTGGGACAGGCCCGACAATACCTGGATACTACCTCTTACTCCCTGGACTTTATTCCGGCCATAGAACTCAACACAGATGCCGGAGAAGATGAAGTGCATATTCTGGGATATTTTATTGACCCTGAAAATGTTGCTTTAAACCAGCGTTTACTGGAAATTCGCAATTCCCGCTACCATAGAGCTGAGCAAATGGTAGGCCGTTTACAGGAATTAGGGCTAAAAATTACTTTTGAACACGTACAAGCATTGGCCCAGGGAGAATTAATAGCCCGGCCCCATATTGCCAGGGCTCTGATGAATAATCAATATTGTACTAGTATCCCGGAAGCTTTCGCTAAGTATATAGGACGGGGATCGCCAGGCTATGTTCCCCGCTATAAATTTTTACCGCAGGAGGCTATTGAACTGATAAAAAATGCTGGTGGTATTGCGGTGTTAGCTCATCCTGGCTTAATCCAACATAAAGATAAAGTAACAGAGATTATCAATTCAGGCATAGAGGGTTTAGAGGTTTTCTATCCTGAACATAGTCCGGAACAAATCGATGAACTCATGGAGTTAGCCCGGCATCACCGCTTGTTAATTACCGGAGGCTCGGATTATCATGGTCCGGCAAGTTCGGAAAGCCGGACCAATATGGGTTCTGCCGGTGTCTCTAAAGATTTAGTGAATCAAATGTATGCCTACCTTAATCATAAAGAATAAACTAACGTGAAATTTGGTCCATAATTTTATGTATAGCTTTTTTCTTTATCTATTTATGTTAATTCTAAGTTCAGTAATATAATTTAAAATAAAGCAGGATTTATCTTGATTCTTGTAGAAACAAACCTTAAATCAATTTCTTCAAAGACCTGGTATTAACTTACTGGTAATTCTTCCTGCAGCAATCATATTGCTATTTACTTTAGAAACGGGTAATTTATTCCTATTATTTCATTAAGCATCGGGGCATATCCTTGACGAAAAACAATTATTTGGGTACATATATTTACAGGCACAGGTATTACTATATCTAACTTTACATCGGAGGTATAAAGGTGGAAGACAATATTTTTGGAATCCCTGCTACAGTTTTCGGTAGCAAGGAATGGAATGATATTGAAAAAAGAGAATATGAAATTGGTCCGGAGCAATTACTAGATGAAATTACTAAACAAAAAACATGGTCAAATGTTGAAATTCTGTGGGTCTTAAAGCGTTTGATATATTTTTATGGTAAGAAGGATGCACTGTTAAAAAAGGCTCCGCCAGAACGGCTGATGACCAATATGATGGATGTATTAAGAGCATTCTATATTGTCTTTGATATAGGTGATCCTGAACTAGATGAAAATCTTCGCAGTTATGTATGCACCAAACTTGGTGACGCTACCTGGGGAATTGGTTCCTCTACCAGGGAATATTTATATAAGATTAAGTAATGACTTAAAAATACATTTTAAAAAATATTTCCCTGAGAAGGAATAATTAATATATGTGTTGAATAATCTGTAGAATGTATTAAAGTATATGGTTTAATCAATGTAATATAAATAATTTAGGAGGAGTAAGGAGTTTAGGGGGGCAAAATAGTGGTAGGCAATAGAGAACAAAACATCCGCCGCATTATTGAGATGGAAGACAGGATATGCCAATGTCAACGTTGCCCATCACTGGTTAAATGCCTGAGAAAGCCATCTATGGGTAAAGGCGAATTAGATCCGGAAGCTTTGTTAATCTTTGAATATGAAAATAGTTATACCAGGGATATTAATAATATTATTAGATTGCGAAACATTATTAAACAAGAACTTAAACTGGATAAAATCTACCACACATTTATGGTCAGATGCCAACCGAAAGCTTGTGCTACCAGACAAAGTGTTACCTGTTATGGCGAGGGAAAATGGATTGATAAAGATTATACTTGTTTGCTCAGTAATAAGACTTGTGACGGTATACCGGTCAAACCAGGTAACAGTGAAATCATTTCCTGCCTGTCTTTTCTACTAGAGGAAATAGAAATTCTACACCCTACCTATTTATTGTTGTTTGGAGAAAGAGTAACTGAATTTGTTCTAAAATCCTACGGGATCTATAGCAACCTTGCTACCAACCAGCGCTATGAATATGAACACATGACTTTTATTACCGCGGTCGATGAAAATGAATTCCAGCCAGATAACTGCCGTCAACTACTTAATATTTTGTAAGGATAATACTTATCTAAATCGTTAATTTATTAATTATGGTAATTTAACAGCATTTCTTGTTCAATTAATCCCTCTAACAACTGTATTTCATAGTTTACAATACCAGGAAAGTATCATAAACTATTATCGGTTGGAAAGTTAATTATTTTCTCCTTAAGAAAATATAAACTATTGATTCTGTTTTCGGATAACAATACAAGGGGAAAGGGGGGATGCAACTTAAAACCCGGGACAGAATTCTTTTATTTGGGGAAGGAGTGATTTTATGAGCAATGAGAATATTACCAAAACATTTGCTATGTTAGAAAATTCAAGTGAGAAACTATGGGATATGTGGTTAGTAACATTTGGCAGTATGTCCTGGTCTCAGGAACAAATTGAGAACATGGGGCGTAAATATCTGGAACAGCGTAAAGTAGCCCGGGAAGAGGCTAATAAGGTTATTGATGAACTTACTAATCAGGCTAAGAAGAATCAGCAGCAAATGCAAAAAATGATCCAGGAAGCAGTTATAAACGCATTTGATAATTTAGAAATTCCTACTTTTAATTATATTGACGAGTTATCTAAAAAAGTAGATGATCTCTCTAAAAAGGTAGATAACCTGTAGTATTTTCGGGAACTACAGTTTAGCGGTTATGGCCTTCACCGGTCATAACCGCGTTGTATTTTTTTATTACGATAGGAGGGCAAATAGGTTATGCCAGAAGAAAAGGCTAAGCAGAAGCAGGCAGAAACAGGAAATAATGTCAGCATGCCTGATATCGTAGAGCTATGGAAGGAATTATATTTTAACGCCGAAGAATCCTGGTCTGTTGCTACCAGGGAACTCATAGCCAGCAAAAGCTTTATCAAAGTTTTAGATCAGATCAGAGACCAGTACTTATCTTTCCATAAAGTTTCGCAACAAAATATGGACCAGTACCTGGAAGTAAATCCGCTTCCATCTAAAAAGGATGTAGCCAGGATCGCTGAACTCATAATAGGGCTTGAAGATAAAGTGGATGATTTTGACCTGCATTTCTACGATAATATCACCAAAATTACCAACAGCATAATAAGACTGGTAGATTATCAGGAGGTTATGAAACAGGAAATAGCAGAATTAAAAGAGCAAACTGCCAGTATTAACAAGAAACTGGATACTATTAATAAAAAGTTAAATGCGAAAACCCGTTCTCAGGAAGTTAAAAGTGAAGCCGCCAGGCCCGTAACCAAATCCGGAAAGAGTAAGAAAAAAGATAGCGAGAGTTAATTTTATGGGGGATGTGGTTTAATGATAGAACATATATATAGTGAATTAAAAGTGGGGGATAAAGCGTATATAGAAAAAACCATTACGGAAACTGATGTTTATCTTTATGCAGGCATAACCGGAGACTTTAGCTGGCTTCATGTCAACGAGGTCAGAGCCCGCAGGGGTCATTTTAAAACCCGTGTAGTTCATGGTATGCTGCTTATTGGTCTTATCTCAAATGTAGTAGGTAACCGTATGCCTGGTGCCGGAACCATTTACGAAACGCAAAATATTGATTTTTTAGCACCTTGCTATATTAATGATACTGTACGCGCTCAAACCGAAGTGGTAGAAAAACTACCCCGGGGAAGAGTAAAATTACGAACCTGTTGTTTTAACCAGAATGATGAAGTAATTCTGGACGGCGTAGCCATAGTTATACCACCGCGTAAACATATTATTGAACGGACATTAAAACAAATCAGTGAGGGATTATAAAATGGGGAAGAAATCATATTTGTTAAGTGGTAGTGCTGACGAAGTAGGAGAAAAATTACAGGAAAGCTATGACCGTATTTTGGATAGTACTCGTAAATGGGCAGAAATAATTAGTTTTGACCCGGATCCGCAAACTGGTATGACCCCCAAAGATGTTGTTTGGCGCAAAAATAAGTCCAAACTATACCGCTACTGTGGCAATGGTATTAAGCACCGAACTCCGGTACTAATACTTTATGCCTTGATTAATAAAGCCTATGTCCTTGATCTTACTCCCGGGATGAGTCTGGTTGAACATCTGGTGGATGAGGGTTTTGATGTATATATGCTGGAGTGGGGAGATTTTGAATGGGAGGATCGCCACCTAACCTTTGCTGACCTGGTATTTGATTATATAGCCCATGCAGTTCACAAAGTCTGCCAGTTTTCTCGTTGCGATGAGCTAAATATAATCGGATATTGTATGGGCGGAACCATGGCGGCCATGTATGCCTCAATCTTTGAACTACCCCGGGTCAGGAATATGGTATTTCTTGCTGCTCCCTTTGATTTCGAGGACGCCGGAATATCGTCCAAATGGATTAATTCCGGAGCTTTTGATGCTGACAAAATTGCCGATACTTTTGAATTGGTACCCAGTAGCTTTGTTGATTATGGGGTTAAAATGTTGAATCCGGTTAATAATTTCTGGGGTACTTATACCCGTTTGTGGAAGGTAATAGATGAGGGTATGTCTGTTAAATCATGGAAAGTTCTGAACAAGTGGGTAAACGACAATACTAATTTTCCCGGTGGTGCCTACAGGCAATGGATTCGCGATATGTACCAGGAAAATCTGTTGATTAAAGGGGGATTTTATCTTCGTGGCCAGCAGGTAAATCTTAAAAATATTGACGCTGCCTTGCTGGTACTGGCAGGGGAAAAAGACCATATTGTTTTACCCCACCAGGCCAGAGTAGCTATGGATTATATGAATTCCTCAGATAAGAGTTATTATGAATTCCCGATAGGACATGGAGGATTAGTTTTCGGGGGTATAGCCAAAAATAAAGTATTTCCCATCATCAGCTCGTGGCTGGGGGAGAGATCTTAAAACAAAAAGGAATAAGTTAACAGCTAAACAGGGGAGGGGCTATGGCTCGTCCCCTGTTCTTTTAATGCCCACAATTGAATAAAAATGGTCAAAAAGGGCAAGTGGAGGCGGCAACATGATAAACTCCCTCTGGTATCAAGAAAGTATAGAAAATATACTGGAATTGCTTAAGACCAACAGCGACGGAGGCCTGAATAGCAAGGAAGTTGAAAAAAGAGCTGCTGAGCATGCCAATGTTTTGGAAGAAGGACAAAAGATTAGTCCTCTCTCTATCTTTTTTAAACAGTTCACTGATACTATGGTTATTGTTCTTCTTTGTGCAACCGTAATTTCCGGGATTATAGGTGCTATGGCTGATGCCATAACTATAATGGCAATTGTAATATTAAATGCGATACTGGGATTTATTCAGGAGTACCGCGCCGAACGTTCCCTGGAAGAGATTAAAAATCTGGCAGCACCCTATGCCCGGGTATTACGAGATGGGAAGAAGATTAACATTCCGGCTCAAGAACTTTTGGCCGGAGATATCGTTTATATTGAAGCAGGTGACCGCATTCCGGCTGATCTCAGACTTTTGGAAAGCAGCAGCCTGGAAATTGATGAAGCCTCCCTTACTGGTGAGTCTGTACCAATAGCAAAAGACCCCTTCGCTCAGTTTGACCAGGAAATACCTCTAGCTGATGTCAATAACATGGCATTTATGGGAACCGGGGTAACCCGCGGAAGGGGTAAGGCGGTAGTAATAGCAACGGGAATGGATACTGTAATGGGGCAGATTGCCCGCATGATGAAAAATGAAAAACAAGACATGACTCCCCTGCAGATTAAACTGGATCAACTGGGTAAATACCTGATTGTAATATGTCTGCTAGTTTGTGGCCTGGTTACCTTGATGGGTATTTACCGGGGTGAAGATATGGTGACTATGTTCCTTGCCGGTATTAGCCTGGCGGTAGCAGCAATTCCTGAAGGTTTACCTGCTATTGTAACTATTGTACTGGCTCTGGGGGTTCAGAGAATGGCCAAAAGGAATGCCATAATCAGGCGTTTACCCGCAGTAGAAACCCTGGGCTGTACTACCGTAATATGCTCTGATAAAACCGGAACTCTGACCCAGAATAAAATGACGGTAAGAAGAATGGCAACCCTGGATAAAAAAATATTTGTGGAAGGTGAGGGTTATAATCCTAAAGGCAGATTTACAGTGGGTGGAAAAACTATAAAACCAGGGGACGATATTGCCTGCAGAATGTTACTTGATATTGCCGCCAACTGCAACAACTCCACCCTGGAAAAAATCAGGGGTGACTATGAAATAACCGGTGACCCCACCGAAGGTGCCCTGCTGGTACTGGCCGCTAAAGCAGGTATAAGACCCTCTTATAATCGTCTGAAGGAGATTCCCTTTGATTCCGAACGTAAACTGATGAGTGTAGTAATTGAAAAAAACGGTGAACATATCCTGCTGGTAAAAGGAGCCCTGGAAATAATAACTTCTCTTTGCTCACAGGTAATGGAAAACGGGCGTATTTCAGTACTACAGCCCCGACACCACAATTATCTTAATGATATACAGGAGGAATGGGCTGCCCAGGCCTTGCGGGTACTTGGTTTTGCTTATAAAAAACTAAATCCTCACGATTGCCATCATATTGACAACCGCGAAATGGAAACAAATCTTACTTTCGCAGGAATATGCGGTATGATCGATCCTCCCCGGGCAGGAGTAAAGGATTCGGTTAATGAATGTATCAGAGCCGGGATAATACCCCTGATGATTACCGGTGACCATCCCATTACCGCCCGGGCCATTGCTGCCGAAATTGGTATAGCTGATAAAGGCGGAGTAATTACCGGTCCTCAGATAGATAAAATGCAGGATGAACAACTTTATCAGGGAGCAGTTAAGAACAGGGTTTTTGCCCGGGTATCTCCGCAGCATAAAAATCGCATAGTTAAAGTGCTTAAAAAACACGGTCATGTGGTAGCTATGACCGGTGACGGGGTTAATGATGCCCCGGCTTTAAAAGCGTCTGATATTGGTGTAGCCATGGGTATTACAGGAACTGAAGTCAGTCGCGAAGCCTCAGCTATGATTCTGGCGGATGATAACTTCTCAACTATTGTTAATGCAGTTTATGAAGGGCGGGCTATCTATGATAATATAAGGAAGTTTATCAGGTATCTTTTGGGTTGTAACATCGGGGAGGTTCTGGTAATGTTTACCGCATCCCTCCTTGGTATGCCGCTTCCTTTGCTGCCCATTCAGATTCTGTGGATTAACCTGGTTACTGACGGTCTTCCCGCTATGGCCCTGGGACTGGAACCGCCGGAACCGGGAATAATGCGGCGCCAACCCCGGCCGCGTACTGAAGATATATTCGCCCGGGGTCTGGGAGCAATGATATTTAAACGCGGAATATATATTGCTATAGTAACTCTTTTGGCATTTACTGCGGGTTTGGTAGTCAGTCGCTGGTATGGGGCTGAGAATCTTGCTGTGGCCCGCACTATGGCCTTAACCACCCTGGTGTTTGCCCAGCTGTTTTATGTCTTTGAGTGCCGTTCAGAACAATTATCTCCTTTTGAACTGGGCTTTTTCGGCAACCGCTTTTTGGTTTTTGCCGTTATTTGTTCGGTATTTATGCAAATGTTAATAATTTACCTGCCCTTTTTCCAGCATGTATTTAAAACCGTACCGCTTGATGGCTGGCAATGGGTATTGATACTTCTTATCAGCGGCTTTAGACTGCTGTGGAAATTTATATTGTATACCTGGCAGAGACTTTTCCTTTCAGGTTTTGAATATGGTAAAATTAAAGCTTAGCAGGAGTATATAAGAAAATAGGGTGGAGGTAGCAGCGGGTAAGGGGATTGCAAAATTTTGTGGTAACCTGAAGTTGCAAGGTTAATTTTGAATTTTTAATTTTGAATTTTTAATTATGGTTGAAATACTTCGTATTTCTTTCTATTTCAACCTTTTGCGTTATGCAATTGCAATAAAAAGAAATGCGGAGCATTTCTACGTTAATTCAAAATTAAAAATTCAAAATTCAAAATTATAGCCAGGGGGTTAGTTATGGATTTTACCAAAATGCATGGATTGGGCAATGATTTTATTATAATGGAAGCCCCTTCATGGGAAGAAGCCGGCCATTACCAGACTCATGCTAGTTTACTCTGTCATCGTAATTTTGGAATCGGTGCCGACGGATTAATAATTACCGGACCGGATCCGGAATTGGATATATTTATGCGCATCTTTAATCCCGATGGTTCTGAACCGGAAATGTGTGGTAACGGGATTCGTTGTGTGGCACGCTATGCTTATGATCATGGCCTGGTAAAAACCAACCGCATTAAGGTAAGAACCCTGGCCGGACCCAGGTTTCCCCAACTTATAATTAACAATCAGCAGGTGGAAGCCATAAAAGTAGATATGGGGGAACCGGAATTAAAAAGAGAAAACATTCCCGTAAACGGGGAAGGAAGCAACACTGGCATAAGGTTAAAGGTAAATAACCAGGAGTTTACAGCTACGGCTGTATCCATGGGAAACCCGCACTGCATTATTTTTGTTGATGAGGTGGACAAGACGCCGGTTGGTACCTGGGGACCATTACTGGAAGTCCATGAAATGTTTCCCGCCCGCACCAATGTGGAATTTGTCCAGGTAATAAATAAGGAAGAAATAGTTATGTCGGTCTGGGAAAGGGGAGCCGGCTTAACCCTGGCCTGTGGTACCGGTGCCTGTGCCAGCCTGGCAGCCTGTGTCCTTAATAATAAAACCGGTCGCAAGGCTACGGTACACTTACCCGGCGGGGACTTGCTGATAGAGTGGTCACAAACTGATAACCACATCTACATGACCGGCCCGGCAGCAGAGGTTTTCACCGGGACGATTACAAACGTAGTTGTCTTATAAATAATGCTTAATTTTAAAATAGAACCGTCATATGTAGGGAACGGCCCCCGTGCCGTTCCGTAATGTAGAACAAGCGCGTGTAGGGAATGGCCCCTGTGCCGTTCCGTAATGTTGTTAACAATTACCATATCGGCATCTATGTAAAACAAAAAATCAGGGGACCGGGTGAAACTGTTCACGCCTCACCCCT
>JAAYCQ010000228.1 GCA_012729715.1 Syntrophomonadaceae bacterium | reverse complement strand
CGTTCCCGGGTTGGTCGCTAGAGGTGCCAGGCAACTGGCATCCCAGATAGATGGCTATCAAATACAGAACTCCGCTTATAGATTTACTTACTTCGTTTAAAAACCGCCTTTAAAGGCGGTTTTTTTGCTTATAATGGGGGATTTCCCCATAAAACATACCTATAGCACTTACAATTATAATTTCATTTCCTCGACATATATGTTATATTTTGGTGAAGAATTATTATAAAGGGAGTATTTTACTAATGAAAATGAACGATAAGCAAATGTTGTATATCTTGCAGCATATGATAGAAAACCCCTACATGGGCGTACTGTACATTAACACTAGCTGTCAGGTTATTATGGTCAACCAGACTTTTGCCGATATACTGGAAGTGGATCAGGAGTCTCTGATTGGCAAACATGTTAACGAAGTAATACCCCGCTCGCGTCTGCCCTACACCATACTAAACGGTGAAACCAACCTGTGTGAACTATGCTGCGTAAATCATAAAGAAATGATATCTATGCGTGTCCCCATTTATAATGACGGAGAAATCGTAGGGGCTATGGCTAAAACCCTCTTCCTGGATATGGAAGCAGCACGGATTATGGTACAACATATGAGCAACCTGCAAAATACAAACCCCGTTGGGAAAAATACTAAATACTATTGTAAATATAGATTAGATGATATTGTTGGTAATAGTCAGAATATTGTACGGATCAAAACCCTTGCTGCCCAGGTAGCCAATAATATATCAAACGTATTAATAATTGGCGAAAGTGGAACCGGCAAGGAACTATTCGCCCATGCCATACATAGCAGCGGCTACCGCCGCAACAATCCATTTGTAAGAATTAATTGTGCCTGCATTCCAGAAAACTTGCTGGAATCGGAATTATTTGGGTATGAGGAAGGTTCTTTTACCGGAGCTAAAAGGGGCGGAAAAATCGGGAAGATCGAACTTGCTCATGGAGGTACTATTTTCCTTGATGAAATAGGTGAATTACCTCTTATGATGCAGGCTAAACTATTAAGCTTTCTTCAAGAAAGAGAATTTGAACGTATTGGAGGCAATGAACTGATACCGTCTGATGTTCGGATAATAGCAGCTACCAATACTAATTTGGTAGAAGCCATAGCCCGGGGTAGTTTTAGACAAGACCTCTACTATCGCTTGAATGTAGTATCAATTCTCATACCTCCGCTTAAAAATAGGCTGGAAGATATTGAAATCCTGGTAAAACATTTTATTAACAAGATTAATCAAAAGCTGGATACAGCTATAGAAGGCATAGATGAAGAATCTCTTTACCTGTTAAAATCTTATGAATGGCCAGGTAATATAAGAGAACTGGAAAATTTAATTGAACGGGCTATTAATTTGGCCAGCCTGGAGGGACACAAAATAGTAAAACCCCGGTATTTACCTACCCTGCAAAGCCGGAGATTTTCAAACCGTACTGCAAAGCTCTCACTCAACCAGGCTATTGAAGATTTAGAGTACCAGATGATTAAGGAGACATTGAAGAATAATAACTTTAATAAGGCAGCAACTGCAAGGTCTCTGGACATTCATCCATCTGTCTTATATCGCAAGTTGAAAAAATATGAAGTTGTTTAGTAGATTGCATTCCTGCAATATTCCCAGATCTATTTTTTAACGTTTTAGTTTCAGATTTTGCATATATGCAAGTAACTAATGAACTTTTGCAACATTATAAAAATGAATATCCTTTTATGCGAACCTATTATCTCAATAAGCGATACAGGTTCTGCTTGTTATTATGGAGGTTTGTTTATATAACACGCATATCAGTACTCTTCTTTATCCGACTTAATATTCCCATTATCTAACAATATCCTGTATATTCGCATTCTCTACCATCCCTATCTGGCTGGCATATTTTTTGCATACATTTATAGCCACACCTAGGATTTATTGGGGGAGGTGGTATTATACTATAGCAGTTTTTGGAGTCCTGGTTTCATATGTTAAGTTTTGCAGATAATAAATTTCTTGATTATCTAATTATTTCCCCTTGTTTGCTATTTATGAAAGGAGTGTTCTTTTGTGAAGGATGTAGTAATCGTAAGCGCATGTCGAACTGCTATTGGTAAGTTTCTGGGCAGTCTTAAGGATGTACCGGCAAAGAATTTAGCCATTACTGTAGGAAAGGCGGCTGTAGAAAGAGCCGGAATATCTGCAGATATAATTGATGAAATTGTAATGGGTGAGGTTTACCCCCATATGCAGGGATCACTTCCAGCCCGCCAGGTTGGTTTAGCAGTAGGTTTACCAGTTAGAAGCAACGCCTGTAATGTAAATCAAAACTGTGCTTCCGGAATGCGGGCACTGGACATTGTCTGCACCAATATAATGACAGGTAAAACTGATATAGCACTGGTAGTTGGAGTAGAGAATATGAGCGCTGCTCCTTATATGATACCCAAGGGCAGGTCGGGCTATCGGATGGGTCCAGGTACAATTGAAGATGCCATGTTGCATGATGGTCTGGTTGATGGGCTGGTTCCAGGCCATATGGGACTTACTGCTGAAAATATAGCTGAACAATATGGAATTACCCGCTTAGAGTGTGACGAACTGGCGCTCATGAGTCACCAGCGGGCTACCCGGGCAGTTAAAGAAGGTACCTTTAAAAATGAAATTGTCCCTGTAGAAATAAAAACCAGAAAAGGTGTAAGTTATTACGAAACTGATGAACATATGATTCCTGATGCCAGCCTTGAATCAATGGGCAAGTTACCCTCAGCCTTTAAAAAAGGTGGGGTAGTAACTGCTGCCAATGCCTCCGGAATAAATGACGCAGCAGCAGCAGTAGTAGTTATGTCCAAGGACAAAGCAGCCGAGCTGGGTGTAAAACCTTTAATGAAGATGATAAATATTGTAGCTGAGGGGGTTGCCCCTGAAGTTATGGGATTAGGTCCGGCAGTTGCCATTCCTAAAGGCTTAAAACAAGCTGGCTTAAAGTTTGAAGATATTGATTACTGGGAAATTAATGAGGCCTTTGCTGCTCAATTCCTGGGTGTAGGACGGATGCTTAAAGAAGACTTTGGCATAGCGTTGGATATGGCAAACTGCAATCTCAATGGGTCCGGAATAGCTTTAGGCCATCCGGTAGGTTGTACTGCTCTGCGTATTATAGTTTCCCTGTATTATGAACTAGAAAGACAGGGTAAGACCATTGGTGGGGCCTCGCTTTGCGTAGGTACCGGACCGGCACTGGCTTCACTCTGGACCAGAGACATATAGTAATTCTATAGAAAGATAAATTTAGAGAGCATTTGAGGGATGATTTTCTGCCAGCTTTGAGGCAGTAATGTAAAAATTAAAATGATTGGAGGGAATATAATGGCTGCTAATTTTGCCTATTTAAATACTAGAGACCTGGAATTCATTATCCAGGAATGGCTCCCCAGTGAAAAAGTATTCGACTACGATCAGTTCAAGGACTATTATTCAAAAGATGATGTTAAGGCTTTTCTTGCTCCCATTTTAAAAATGGCCAAGGAAGTGGTGGAGCCAACTAATGAAGACGGCGACAGCAATCCGGTAAAACTGGTAGACGGTAAAGTAATACTCCCTAAAAGCTTTGGACCTCTATTTCACCAGTTGCAATCAGAAGGCTGGGGTACCAGCAATATTGATAAATCAGAAGAGGCCATGATCATGCCCCATGTGCTAAGCGGAGCGGTTAATGAATTGCTCTGTGCGGCCAACCCGGTATTCTATCCCTATATTCTGCTGACCAGTGGAGCTGCCGACCTGATTCAAAGTTTTGCTGATGAAGACCTGAAACAGGTTTTCCTCCCCAATATGATGGACGGAACCTGGGCAGGTACCATGTGTCTAACTGAACCCAGTGCCGGGTCGGATGTAGGTGACATCCTTTCCAAGGCTTATCCTACCGATGATCCTCGTATATTTAAAATTAAAGGCCAAAAGATTTTTATTACTGGTGGGGACAATGATTTTACCGATAATATTATTCATCTTTACCTGGCCCGGGTTGAAGGCGCTAAGCCGGGTACTTCTGGTATTTCCTTGTTTATAGTACCCAAGTTCTGGGTTAACGAAGATGGTAGCTTCAGTGATAATGATGTAATTACCACCGGGGTGGAGCATAAACTGGGACAGCACGGTTCCTGCACTGCTGCGCTGGCTTTTGGCGACAATGGCAATTGTCGGGGTTACTTACTGGGTAAAAATCCATTGGCAAACGACGGCCGGGGCGAAGGTATGGCGCAAATGTTTCAGATGATGAATCTGGCGCGTATGGAAACGGGTCATATGGCTCATTGTTGCATTGCCAATGCTTTCTATAATGCTCGCGATTATGCTAAGGATAGAGTACAGGGACGTCCCTTTACCAATCCCCGCGGCGATAGAGTAAGCATTATTAATCACGAGGATATCCGTCGTACCCTGATTATGGGTAAGGCCCACATGGAAGCTACCCGGGCCATGCTGATGAAAGCCCTGTTTAATTTTGATATTCGGGAACATGACCCTGATCCGGACGAAAAAGCAAAAGCCCAGACTTATGTGGAAATTGTAACCCCATTATGTAAAGCTTACCCCAGTGATGAAGGTTGGTGGCTTTGCGGAGAAGCTATTCAGGCTTATGGTGGGTATGGATTCTGTGAGGAATACCCGGCAGCTCAAATTGCCCGTGATATGAAGATTTATTCCATTTGGGAGGGTACCAACTTCATCCAATCCCTGGATTTAGTAGGCCGTAAAATGGGCATGGCTAAAGGTGCTGCCTTTGCTGCATTTATTCAAGAAATGAAGGATTTCTGTACTGTCAATAAAGACACGGCTGGCCTTGAAAAGGAATTCCTTAACCTGGGCAAGGCCCTGGAAGCATATGATAAAATCCTGGCTGCCCTGGTGGCGTGGAAAGGAAGTAACCCAGCCCTGATTCCAGTCTATTCTCGCCGGGTACTAACTGCTACCTCTCAGCTCCATGCCGGGCACCTGTTACTGGACCAGGCCCTGATTTGCTTGAAGAAGATGGCTGAGTTGGGTTCGGACCATTATGATTACAAGTTCTACAAAGGAAAAGTGGAAGCTACCCGCTGGTATCTTAGAAACGTGGTACCGAATGTCTGGTGTATGGCGGATATTATTACTGATGCTGATACTTCCGCTCTGGATATTGACCTGGAGTCTTTCGATTACTAATGTAACTTCCCCTTTTATTTCCCCTTCAAAGAAGAAGTGCTTTGTCGCTTCTTCTTTGATTTAGTGCAAAAAAATAAAGAGGTATGCAGCATACCTCTTTATCATTTTTGCCTTAACTACTTTTTACCTTTGCCACCTTTGGGTCCTTTTTTTCCACCTTTAGCCGGCTTTACTGCAACTGCTTCTTTGAGGGATTTACCAGGTTTAAATGCCGGAACTTTGGTAGCAGGAACTTTAATTTCTTCCCCCGTTGCCGGACTGATAACTTTTCTTTCTTTCCGGTCACGTACTTCGAAGCTACCAAAGCCAATGATTTGAACCTTGTCGCCATTTGCTAATGCCTGCTGAATAGTCTCCACCAATGCATCCAGGGCTTTAGCAGCATCCTTCTGAGTGACCTCGGCTTTCTCCGCCAAAGATTTAACAAGTTCCGATTTGTTCACGACTAGTCCTCCCTTTAAAAATTTATTAACCATATTTTACATTCCCCAAAGAAAGGGCAATTCCTGCTACTAAATTAAAATATTTTAATATTTTTTAAAAATATTTCAATTTAGTCTGGATATTTTATATTTTACCATTATTACTTGACTTTATGCACTAAAATGCCTATCTTTAGGTAGTTAATAGCCAAAAAGGTTAGGAAACCCCATTTTATTGCTAATCAATCACCTCAAGTATAGTAACTGAACGGTCCATAGCCAGGTTGTAAAAGTTATCCCCCACCATAACAATCGGCCTGGTAGGCTGAGATGGATCAACGTAAATTACTACCCCTATTTCATCGTTGGAAAGTAAAACTTCATTGCCTACATAAAAATTAGTAATTTTATCGTAAAATACTTTTGAAATTTCGGGATTAAGCTTACCAAAAGACTCCTGCCAAAGAATTTCTGCTGCGGTATAAGGAGACCTTTTACTGGAATAAACCCGGTTTGAGGTTACGGCATCATATACATCAGCTACCGCCACTACCGAAACACAAAGGTTTTTACTAAAACCTTTAGTCCCCATGGGATAACCAGAACCATCCGCCCTTTCATGATGCATAAGGGCGGCATTGGCAACATTGGTGCTTATCCACTCATACTGACTCAGGAGATTATAGCCCTGCAAGGTATGCTTTTTTATCTCTTCGTATTCTGTATCAGTCAATTTATCCGGTTTATTTAAAATGCTATCATCGATAAAAACCTTGCCAATATCGTGTAAAAGCCCTGCTTCCCCAAGTTCTTTAAGTGTTTCGCGGTCACATTTCAGCCATCGACCCATAAGTATACATAAAAGGGCCACATTGACCGAATGGGTAAATAAATAGTCATCCTTGTCTTTCATCAATCGCATCTGGCGGAAAAGATCGTTGGCTTCAAAAACCTGCTCCAAAAGTAAACCTGTAATATCGCTTATCTCCTCGAACTCGAGGGGTTTGCCCAGTTTAGCTTCTAACATAAACGATCTTACCACACTAAGGGAATCACTATAAACATCCTCAAATTGTCTCCCCGATTTTACTACAGCCTTACTGTCCATAATAAATACATCATCAATATTACGCATGTGTAAGCTATCCAGATGTTCTCTGGTAATTATTGTTCCTTTGGGCAACAGGAGTGTAGAGTCATAACTAAAAAGGTCTTTTCCCAGGGTAACACCAGGTTTTAAGCTGTTAACCTTTATTTTTAGCATTATATATACCCCTTCTAAACATATATAATTATGCTTATTCGATAAATAATCCTATATTCCCTTTTTATGCCTGGATAATTTTATCGTTAAATATTTTTTATACAATCAGGGGAGGTACATGATATTAATTCCACCTGCAAGTTCCGGCTAGCTAATTTGGGATTCAGGTAATCAATTAATAAGGGGACAACCATTGCTTCTGTACCCTGGTGACCGGCATCGATTACTTTCAGGCCTGCAGCTTCAGCATCTTTGGCTTCATGGTATTTTAAGTCTCCGGTTACCAGTAAATCAATATTCTGAGTAATAACCCGATTCATAAGGCTGGCACCAGACCCGCTTATTACCGCAACATTTTTTACACTACTATTCAAATCCCCTACTATCCGCAGGGATTTAACTCCCAAAAGATCTTTAATCCGAAGAGCGTAATCCTGAAGGCTTATTTTCTGAACCAGACATCCTTTACGTCCCGGGCTAAACATCCGTCCTTCGTTCTCCAAACGATAAAGGTCATATGCTACTTCTTCGTAAGGATGAGCCTGGTGCATGCTATTTAAAACCTGTTTTAGGTCTCGTTCATAGATTATAGTTTCCAGACGAAACTCATCTACTTCTTCTAATTGTCCGGTTTTGCCGATAAATGGATTAGTATCCTGACCGGGCCGGAAAGTGCCCGTCCCTCGAACTCTAAAACTGCAATCAGCATAATTACCAATGTAACCTGCTCCGGCTGTACAGATAGCTATCCTAACGTCCTCCAGGTGAGTAGCCGGTACATACACCACCAGTTTAAACAGAGATTCCCTGCTGGCCGGGTATAGCGGTTCTATGTCAATCAAGCCAAGTTTCTCAGCTAAAGCCTGATTCAGGCCCCTCTCGGCCGCATCCAGATTAGTATGAGCAGAATATACCGTAATGTCAGCAGATACCAGGGCTTTTATCATTCTTCCCAGGGGGGAAGCATAATTTATATTCTTCATTGGCTTAAAGAACAAGGGATGGTGGGTAATAATCATATCCACCTGCTTTTCAACCGCTTGTTTTAGTACAAAAGAGTCCAAATCCAACGCTATAAGTATCCGACCAACCTTTTTATCACTGCTGCCAATCTGTAAACCGCTATTATCCCAGCTCTCCGCTAAATGCAGGGAATATTCTTCCTCCATCAGAGTTATTATATCTTTAGCTCGTACTATCATTTAAGAATCGCCTCCAGTTCTTTAATCTTACTCCGGTATTCATCTAAAATCGATACATCCGGAATAGTTCCAGCCTTTAATAACCCTGAATAAGCCTGCTTATATTTGTACAGGCAGGATTTTAAATAAAGGGTATAGGGTGCATTATCATTCCTAAGTATAAATGGGCCTATATCAATCTCCAAAGCTGATAGATGATAAGGTTTATTCCCCGGCGAGCTGCTTATAGCTACAAATAAGCGTCCATTTTCTTCAACCAGCCTCTCGCCTAATATAGGCCAGCCTATAATAGATAGCTCCCGACGTAAAGAGCCCGGTCGGCTCATGGGTTGAAACACATATCTTTTAAAACTGGCTGCTTTCTGCCTATCCTGGGACAGGATTTTCACCATAGCCTCCCCTCCCAGACCAGCTATTACCACATTTACCACCTCACCAGGTTTAAGTACTGTCAGCCCATTCCCCTGGCGCACTTCTACCTGTTCCCGGAAAGGACTGTCCTTTAATCCCTCACGCAATCTCAGGTAAGGCCCATCCCCTAACTCACTGGCAATAACCCGGGGGGCTAATTGCTTTTCTATCAGAAATTTGGCCAGTTCCCCATGATCTGCCCCAATATCGGCAGTAGCCTCACCCTTTATTATCATTTCCGTAAGTACCAATAAGCGCTGGGAAAGCACGACTATAAAACATCCCTTTCTAAAAATTAGACGCAAAAACATAACTTCTCTATATAGACGCACAATCCATATTCACAGGGCACAACCCTTTTTAAATCTGCGTTAATCTGCGTCTATTTAGTTATAAAAACCCCGGCCTAAATATAGACCGGGGTTAGTAGGGCATCCTTTTTTACTTCAAGACTGGCAAATTCTTTATACTAACAGCCAGTTCCTCATCGGAAAATTCTACATCTTCAGTTTCCCCAGCCAGGAATTTATCATAGGAATAGAGATCCAGGTTACCATGACCACTGAGATTAAATACTATGGTACGGACAACCCCTTCTTCTCTGGCCTTCAAGGCCTCGTCAATAGCTGCGCGAATAGCATGGGCTGATTCCGGAGCCGGGACAATGCTTTCCGTGCGAGCAAAGAGCATAGCTGCTTCAAAAGTGGGGTTTTGTTTTACCGCTATAGCCTCGATCAGGCCGTCGTGATAAAGCTGGCTAACCAGTGGGGATTCCCCATGGTATCTTAAACCACCAGCATGGATTCCTGAAGGTACAAAATCATGTCCTAAGGTATACATCTGCATAGCCGGAGTAAGCCCGGCTACATCGCCGTAATCATAAGCAAATACACCCTTGGTAAGAGTAGGACAGGCCGCCGGCTCTACTCCCAGCAGGCGAACCTTCTTACCTGCCAATTTATCCGGTATAAAAGGAAAAGCTATGCCGGCAAAGTTACTTCCTCCGCCACAACAGCCAATTACTACATCAGGATAATCATCAACCATTTCCATCTGCAGCTTTACTTCCTGCCCAATAATACTCTGGTGTATACATACATGATTAAGAACACTACCCAGGGAGTAGTTGGTATCATCTCTGGATACTGCATCTTCCACTGCTTCACTAATAGCCATTCCCAGACTACCGGGAGTATCCGGATCTTTTTCCAGGGCCTGCCGTCCGGCTGCAGTCAAATTGCTGGGGCTGGGTATGCAGGTTGCACCATAGAGTTCCATTATGGAACGACGATAAGGTTTCTGATAATAACTTACTTTTACCATATATACCATGGCCTCCAGCCCAAACAGCTTACAGGCCAGTGATAGTGCAGTACCCCATTGTCCTGCACCTGTTTCCGTGCTTATTCTCTTAATCCCCTGGACTTTATTAAAGAATACCTGGGGCAAAGCTGAGTTTAATTTATGGCTGCCCACCGGACTAACACCCTCATACTTGTAATAAATGCGGCAATTAGTGTCCAAGGCCTTTTCCAGGTTATGCGCCCGGAACAATGGTGAAGGCCGGTATTGTTTATAAAGGTCACGAACTTCTGCCGGTATTTCTATAAACCTCTCATTAGAAACTTCCTGAGCAATTAGTTCCCGGGCAAATATCGGTTCCAAATCTGCCGGAGTTATTGGTTGCAAAGTCTGGGGATGCAAAGGGGGTGCCAAAGGATTGGGCATATCTGCCTGGACATTATACCAAAATTTTGGTATCTTCTCCTCCGGCAGAATAATCTTTGTGAGCTCGGCTCTACTCATCTCAACTAATCTCTCCTCTCATATATTTAATTCAAGTATACGGAAATAAGTTTACCACAGGATTAGCCGCCCTGCAAGTAGCAATACGCGGAAGCACGGGGACGGTTCTTTTGCTTCCTTGCAAGGAAGCAAAAGAACCGTCCCCGTGCTTCCGCGATTGACCAGCTTATCACATAATAGTATAATGCACTTTAAGACAAAGGGGAGCTGGAACAGTCCGGCTGAGAGTGGACGGCAGTCCTTACCCTTGAACCTGATCTGGGTAATGCCAGCGTAGGGACAAGAGTTTTTGGCACTTTTAAGCTGCTCTTTTCTGAATAGAGCAGCTATTTTATTTAGAAAGGGGGTGGCTTCTTGCCCAATGCCAACCTTAGCCTGCAAATCCTGCCTATGGTTCCACAGGACCAGGTCTATTCAGTAGTAGACAAAGTAATAACCCTAATTCAGGCAAGTGGATTACCATATGTGGTAGGGCCAATGGAAACTACTATTGAGGGAGACCTGGACAGCCTGCTGGACCTGGTTAAAAAAGCCCAGCAAGCTTGCGTAGAAGCTGGTGCTAACCGCATAGTATCTGTTGTAAAAATTGATTATAGCCCGGATGGAGTGACCATCGATGAAAAAATCGGTAAATATCGCTAATAAAACTGCACCCATAGTAGCCTTTTTAATTCTGCTGGTCATATGGGAACTGGGGGTCAGGATATATCATATACCCGGCTATATACTAACCGGTCCTGGCCAGGTTCTGGTTACCATAACTAAAACCTACCCCATGTTGTGGTTTCACGGTAGTATGACCCTGCTGGAAGCTATTTCCGGTTTTATCATGGCGATAGCCATTGCCTTTATAATGGCATTCTTACTGGACACTCTCTTCTGGTTAAACCGGGCAGTTTATCCCCTCTTAATAATATCCCAAACTATTCCCCTGATTGTACTGGCGGTATTGTTTACTATCTGGTTTGGATTCGGTTTGCTCCCCAAAATACTGGTAGTAATCCTGGTCTGCTTCTTTCCCATGGTTATTAGTTTCAGTAACGGACTTAACACCGTAGACCCGGATCAAATCAGTCTTTTCCGTTCCATGGGGGCTAGCCGTTTTAAAACCTTTACCATGGTAAAATTACCTGCGGCTATGCCATCCTTCTTTTCCGGCATCAGAATATCTGCCACCTACAGCATAATGGCGGCCGTAATAGCCGAATGGCTGGGCTCCAATAGGGGATTGGGATACTACATGACCCTGCAGCAAAAACAGTTTGCAATTGACCGGGTACTGGCTGCGGTAGTGGTTATCTGCCTTTTAAGCCTGCTCCTGGTCAAGTTAATTGATTTGTTGGAATACCTGCTGGTACCATGGAACCGCAAACATTTAGGACAGGTTTGGGAAAATTAATAAGCAAATAGGGTGCTGGCCGCAAGGGATATACGTATATCAAAGTTTGGCGGTAACCCAGTGTTTTAATTTTGAATTTTTAATTTTAAATTTTGAATTATGGTTGAAATACTACGTATTTCTCTTTATTAACACTTAACGCAACCCCATCTACTATTTTAATATGTGGGTTTGTGTGCCTCGTAAACATCAGATTAATTGATAAAGGAGAGAGTTAAACATGAGCAGAAAACTATTGATCCTGGTTATTATTGTTGGCCTGTTGTTACCCCCCCTGGCTGGCTGCAGTAAAAACCCGCCAGCCCAGGATAAACAGGCCCTTACGAAGGTAACCATTCTACTCGATTGGCTGCCCAATACTAATCATACCGGGCTTTATGTAGCCAAAGAAAAAAACTATTTTAAGAATGAAGGATTAGATGTACAGATCATGCAACCGGGCGAAGGGGGTACGGCCCAATTGGTGGCAGCAGGTAAAGGGGATATTGGTATCAGCTATCAGGAGGAACTTACCATAGCCCGTTCCCAGGATATCCCGATAATTGCACTGGCTGCAGTTATCCAGCATAATACCTCCGGTTTTGCTTCACCCGTGGAAAAAGGGATTACATCACCCAGAGATTTCGAAGGCAAAAGCTACGGCGGCTGGGGATCTCCGGCTGAAACCGCAGTAATCAAAGCCCTTATGGATAAATACCAGGCTGATTTTAGCAAGGTAAAAATGCTTAACATAGGCGAAGCTGATTTTTTTACCAGTATGCATAAAGGTGTAGATTTTGCCTGGATCTACTGGGGCTGGACTGGCGTAGAGGCTGAGCAGCGTAATATTGACCTGAATTTCATAAAATTACAAGATGAAAATCCGGCCCTGGATTTTTATACCCCGGTGATTATCACCAGTGAAAAGATGCTGAAGGAAAATCCGGAGCTGGTACAAAAATTTATGCGAGCTTGCAGTAAAGGCTACCAGTTTACTATAGAAAATCCTGAGGAAGCCGCAGAACTACTTTTGAAAAATGAGCCTGACCTGGATCGCAGTTTGGTTATGGCCAGCCAGAAATACCTGGCCAATGAATATCAGGCCGATGCTCCCCGCTGGGGTGAAATGAAAGAGGAAGTCTGGAAAAACTACGCTGATTTTATGTATAAGAATAAGCTGATTGACAAGAACATCGACCCGGATAAAGCCTTTACTAATAAATATTTGCCGTAATATTCATTTTTACTTTTAGGAGAGATTAGCTTGGTCAGGTTAAAGGTTGCCAATGTAAGTAAAACCCTGGAGGGTGTCCATACCCTGGATAACCTTACTATTGAACTGCATGATAAAGAGTTCGTAGTTATTGTAGGGCCAAGCGGCTGTGGTAAAAGTACCCTTTTAAATGTTATCGCCGGCTTACTTAAACCTGACCGCGGCTCTGTTTATATTGACGGTAAAGATTGGACCGGGCTAACCGGACGAGTTAGCTACATGCAACAAAAAGACCTTTTACTACCCTGGAAGAATATCCTGGATAATGTGTCTATTCCCCTGGTTTTAAAAGGAATTAACAAAAAAGAAGCCCGGGAAACCGCCTGGCAATACCTGCAGGATTTCAATCTGCAGGACTTTGCCGGGCATTATCCCCGGCAGCTTTCCGGAGGTATGCGGCAAAGAGTGGCACTGCTTCGAACTTATTTATTTGCCAGCGATATCCTGCTTTTGGATGAACCTTTTGCGGCCCTGGATGCTATTACCCGGCATAAAATGCAGCTCTGGTTAAAAGATATACGGCAGCGTTATCAGCCTTCGATTCTTTTTGTCACTCACGATATAAACGAAGCCCTGCTGCTGGCTGATCGCATTTATGTGCTCTCTGCCCGCCCGGCCAGCATCAAACTGGAAATAAATTTGCCCACTACCCCATCAGGATCAGAAAAACAGCACCTGGAAGAACAGATCCTGATTATACTTGAAGGTTAGATTAGAACAGGAATTAGAAGCAACAATTGTGATACCCATAAGGCGAAACCGCAGAACAATGATGTGTAGGGAACGGCGCCTGTGCCGTTCCGTCATGGGTTAGAAACAAAATAGATTTTTTGATGCGAATTTTTTTGTAAGGGCATACCCGTATGTCTGCCCGTCCGACCACTGCATCCCGCGGGCGGACACATGGGTCCGCCCTTACAGATTACGTGCTACTGTACAGGAAGAGCACATAAAAACATTCTCATTAGTGGTTGCGCGTGCCTCACCCCTTACTCCTCACTCCTCACTCCTATATCACCTGTAACTTATCCTGACGGTTAATGGAATTCTCCCATTTTTTGCAGCGGTCGCCCCAGTAGGCTAAAATTTCTTGATTACGTTTTATGCATACTACTTCACAAAGATTGGGGCAGCCTTTACATTCATGACTGCTGGACTTAAATTCTCCCTCCAGGATAAAATCATCTCCCCGGTAATTACCTGGAGCCTGGCTTTGCTCTCTTTCCTCCTGTGCCAGCATAGCCGAACCTATAGCCCCCATAACCTCATATGATTCGGGTACCTGTACCTGACTGTTCAGCACCTTCTCAAAAGCCTTTTTTATCCCGGCATTGGCAGCTACACCGCCTTGAAATACTATGGGTTCTTCAATTTTCTTTCCCTTGGCTACATTATTTAAATAGTTTCTGACCAGGGCCTCACATAGCCCCATAATTATATCCTCGGTCGGGTAACCCATTTGTTGTTTGTGGATCATATCCGATTCGGCAAACACCCCGCAGCGACCAGCTATTCTAATTCCCTGACGGGAGCGGATGGCATAATCACCAAAATCCTCTATGGCTATGCTCAAACGAGCTGCCTGTTGATCCAGAAATGAACCGGTACCGGCAGCACACACTGTGTTCATAGCAAAATCCTGTACTATGCCATTTTTAAGAATAATTATTTTAGAATCCTGACCACCAATCTCGAGTATGGTTCGGACTCCGGGAAAAATAGCCGATGCTGCCACCGCATGGGCGGTAATTTCATTTTTTACTACATCTGCACCCAGCAAAACATCAGCCAGGTGACGTCCGCTCCCGGTAGTTCCAACCCCGCGAATGTCAAGTTGTCCACCCTGTCTCGATTTAATCTGGGTAAAACCTTCTTTAATCGCTTTTACCGGGTTTCCCAGAGTACGCAGGTATATTTTTTCCCTGATATTACCGTACTGGTCCATAAGTACAAAATTACTGCTTACTGAGCCTATATCAACTCCGAGATAGTAATACAAAATGCTAGCCTCCCTGTAAATAAATAGATTCGGCTAAATCCCCGCGATTATTGGCTCTTCCCTTCTAACAGATGACTGCAGGTAAGACTGTCTCTGCAGCATATCGATAAAGGCCTCCAGGCGGGTATATATACCGGTCTGACCGGAATGTTCATCAAAATACATAGTCATGCAAGGTATACCTTCCCTCTCACTAACCTTCCCCAATACCGACTGGGCAACGATTTCCGGCATACACGTTAAGGGCCCGATCTGTACCACTCCATCATATTGCTTACGAGCAAAATCCACTGTATATCCAACTGTTTCCCGGCCATGACCCCCTACCCAGTAGTTTAAATAAGGACTGGCACAGTTAATTATTTCACCATGCCGAGATTTCTTAATCCACCCACCCAGCAAATGGTCATTAACCCAGTCACTCATATAAATGGAACGTGTAACTTCGGCATTTAACCGTCCCATATAGCGGGCAACATTATAATTAGTGGCTGGTTCCAGTATGGTATATATTTCCCCCACCAGTCCAATTCTTAGAATCGGTTGATTATGACAGGGTTGTTCCTGCATTTTTTTAAGGGTTATCCTGGTAAAATTGTTAACTTCTTTGCGGTCGTTTGCCAGATCAATGTTTTCCAGACCTTTGTCAAAAATTCTTTCAACCTCGTCTTTATTAATGGCGCGAGGTAGAAAATATTCAAATTGTTTCTCCAGTGTTTCCACCGCATTAAGCTTGTACCAGGCAAACTTTATCGCTTTCCAGGCTTCCCACAGGCCAACGTTTTCCCCCAGAGCTTTTATCTGCTTAAGCAATTCAGACACCTGTGAATCAGGAGCTTCCAGGATAACCATACGGAAATCATAATTCAGGTTTTTAAGGATATCTCTTTCCACCTGGGCATAGTAGCCGAAACGGCATGGTCCCCAACCCCCGGCCATAACTATAGTATCAGCCCCGGCTTCGATAGCTTCAATAAAATTACCCATATTGACCTTTAACGGTAAACAGGCAAACTCCGGCGAATACTTTACCCCCAGTTCCATAGTTTTTTTACTTATTGGCGGGGGAGGGATAACATCCAGTTTTAAACCTTTTAGTAAAGCCTTTATAGGAATATGGGCATTACCCATATGCGGGAAGGTTACCTTCACCACGCATCCTCCTTCTACGTAACATATCACAGAAGGCCTCCAGTCTGGTAACTAGTCCGCCTTCGCCGCTATGTTCATCTATGGTTAACATCATAAATGATTTGTTCTTAACTTTATTTTCGATAATTTCCCCAATCAGGGAGTCGGGGCCACAGCCAAAACAAGCCAGATATATAAGTCCATCTATATCTGGCCGCTTATCCATATACAAAGCACTACCTACCATTTTACGCCCCAGGGTCCAAAATACCCGTTTGGGAACCGTAGCTGCCTGTTGTTCTATACAACCGGTATCCAGAGATTCTGGGAGAAAAACGTTACATCCCATTTTCCTTAACCGCTCTATTAGATTCATACTTATATAGCGGTCATAAAGAGAATAACCATGACCCAATACTCCGATGTTCAAGTCACCGCTGGTTGGATTCTGCACCTGCTGCCCTTCCCATAAAGAGATAGCTTCGGCCATAGTATATCCTTCCCGAGCTAACAAACGGCAGAAACGGTTTTCTTGACAAGCATGGGTGTAGGCCTGTTTAATTCGGTTATTATTGTTAGTAAACAGGGAACCAACCCTCATAATATCCTGTTTAAGGGGGCGATCACTTTTGCTCACATCTATAGTAATATCTATTAACGGAGGCAAATTATCGAAAGCAGCTCTTATCATATCAGGAACTCCCATAAATTTAGGGCATATATAGCTTTTGGGTTCTACACTTACCAATCGAGGGATAAATATATAGTCCAAATGCTGCCGGCATAGTTCCTGAACATGCCCAAAATAAACCTTTATCGGCAGACAGGTTTCATCTACCGCCAGTTTTATACCCTGATCCAGGGTAAGACGGTTGCTTTCCGAGGATGATATTACATTAGCACCCAAATCAGTAAAAAAGGTCTTCCATAGAGGATAGTAATAATAATAAAAAAGGCCGTGTGGTATCCCCACTTGTTTCATACTTTGTCCTCTTTTCCCGGGTATAGCCCGCTATTTGCATAAAAAACACTCTAATTTGAAGAAATACGGAGTATTTCAACTATAATTTAAAATTAGAAATTCATAATTCAAAACTTTTTTGTCTTATTCCTTAGGATTAAATATAACTGCAGCTACATAGCCGAAGATTATGGCTGCTGCTATTCCAGCTGCAGCAGCTTCCACACCACCGCTAAAAGCGCCTAGGAGCCCTTTTTGTTCCACTGCTTTCAATGTTCCCTGAGTTAGCAGGTGACCAAAACCAGAGAGAGGTATCATGGCACCTGCCCCGCCAATATCAACCAGCGGTTTATAAAGACCCAACCCACTAAGTATGGCACCGCCAGTAATAAATACCACCAGAATATGTCCCGAAGTAATACTTGGTTTCGTAAGGTCTATAAGTAACTGCCCAATCAGACAAAGACTGCCGCCAATCAAAAATGCCATTAATAGTGACATCGCGCTCACCTCCAAATTACCTTTAACTCCTCACTCCTTACGTCCGACGCCTGACGACTAATACAATCCCCTTACGTCCGACG
>JAAYCQ010000227.1 GCA_012729715.1 Syntrophomonadaceae bacterium | reverse complement strand
CGTAGTCGATAAAGATTTTTACTTTGTTGAAACATGCAACATCCTCGAATTTCTGGATGACTTTGACCTTAATGTCCTCTACACAGGTTACTTTTCCTCCTACCTGTTCATCGGGCACACAAAACACAGTATCCAGGACCTTTACTTGCTTTTCGATGAATTTTGCTTTTATTACCTTCGCCCACAAATCTAATCTACAACCGTCCGGAAATTCACACTTAAGTCCAGCCATGTTACTCTCCCCTCCTTTGTTCTCTTTTTTTCTTTTCTTGCCTACAAGGGCCTTTGTTGAAATTTGTAATAGCAAATTTCTAGCTTATACTATGAAAGAAAAGAACAAAGTGTGATTATCCAGATTAAGAAAAGTGACGCGAATAACAAAATTTCTTGTAATCGCTGCAAATTTATATCTTGTTTCTTTGTTTAGAGTGAGGGGTGAGGAGTTAGAAGTGAGGATATTTTACCCTTACCTCGGCAAGGGAATTCCCTTATCCCATATCCCTCAACCCTATACCTTCCTGCATCAGGTGTGAACATTCCACCCGACCGTCGCAAAAGATATTAAATCCACGGCTGGCAGCATCTTCACAAAAGGCAATATCCTCTCCCCCGCGCCGGCTGGAATAGCGGACTCCGGCTGCTATCACGGCTCTCTTAATCAGATAGGCGGCCCCAGTGCAATCTACCGGAAATATACGGTCGCGAGGGAAATTACGGATATGTACATAGCTGCCATCGCTTTCCCGCTTTAAAACATTGTAGATGCCGTCATCTCCAATTTCATGACCATTACATACCAGAGCGGAAACTATGTCACAATCATCCGTCAGTAATTGGGTAAGGGTGTTCGCAGGTACCAGGATATCGCTATCCAGGGAAAATAGATAGTCACAATCTGATTGTAGAAAGACATTTAGGAGTAGGTTGCGTAGTTGTGCCAGGCGGCTAAAATTATATTGACCCCGGCGATAACCACCGGGGGCATCATAGTTTTTTTCAATTAATCTGACCATATCTGGTTGCCTGTCGCTAAATTCAGCCAGTATCCGTGGGCTGTGGTCGCTGCAGTCATTAATAATAAAAGCGTACTGAACCTGGCATTGGCTTTTACCCAGTTTTTCCAGAGAGTCCAGGTAGCGGGGTAAAACCCAGGCCCGGTCACGTAGTGGGCATCCTATCATTACTTTTAGCATAGGTATTCACCTGGCAAATATGGTTTCTTGTTTTTATAACGGAAAGTGTTTGGGTTCTGGCTGGAAATCGTCAGGTTATTATTGTTGCTGTACCCGGATAACACCAAGGGGAGATCACTAATAGCTATTTCTTTCCCCTTATCCCTCTGTTGCGGTATGGTATACTTTTTAGCCGGACTCTGAAAACGAACATACTCCCTCTGGTAAAACCATTTTTTACGGTGATAGGGGGTGGCGGTGGCAGGAATCGGCAGTTCCTGATCCCTAACGCCTTTTCTCCTCAAGCCTTCCTTTATAGCTATAAGCATTTTTTCAGCCCTGGCCTTCCAGGAATTTTCCTGGGCCAGGGCCATTCTGCGCTCGCATTTCACCCAGTTTTCCTGTTTCAGAGCCAGCCGGACATTATTGATAAACTCCTGGCGCCCAGAAGAATAGTACAGTTCTTCACAATATTTTTGGGTTTCCGGCAGGGCGGTAGTTACTACCGGAATTCCCATAGCCATGTACTCCCACATCTTAATAGGGTTAACTGCTGCAGTCATATCGCTCTGTTTAAAAGGTATTATACCCACATCAAAATAACTGGCATAATAAACTAACTCCTCATAAGATTTATACCCGAGCCAGTGAATATTAGGACGCAAGGGGATATTGCGAACATTATATAAAGGCCCAATGATTAACAAGCTACAGTCAGAAAAATTAAGGGCCAACTGATCTAATAGCTCTAAATCACACCAACTGGCAACGGCTCCCATGTAACCGATAAATGCTCTTCCCAACGGCGGTAAATCAGTCGGGGTCAATTGATTGCTCCGGGCCTGCTGAAAGTAATCGTAATCACATCCATTAGAAAGTAAGATGGTATGGGGATTAATTGCTTGAGCAGCGGAATAAAGCTTATCTGAGGCTGCCAGTACCAGGTCGGCTGCAGCTACCGCCCGCCGATAATAAGGCTGCCAGGAGGAGAACTCACCCACCGGTTCATCCAAGCTGTCAAATATTATATAGCAAGGGTTATAACCGCCAATGATATCGACCTGAGTTGGATTGCTGTAATAGACTACCGGTCTGGTAGTAGCCGGATAGGAGGGTTGGGTATGGTGAAACAGGAAGAAATGCCGGTTATATCTTTCAATTCCCTGGTATTGTCCCTGGTGATAGGCTGAACGATTTAAGAAATAAACAGTTACCCCCAGCTCGGATATGTTTTTTAGTAATTGCTGGGGACGTTGGACCAGGTAATCGAAGTCCAGGGTGGGAGGATAAATTATTCCAGGTACTGCGGTCATACTTACAGCCTCCTAACATAGTCTGGGGGATACCTCGGATACTCCCCTGATTCACCTGGTAAGCAAGCCGGAGGAAGTTTCCCCTGACTTACTCTGCTTCACAATCATGCTCTTGCAAACACTGGCTGCAATAATCTTCACCGCAGCCAGGGCAGGTTTCCAGTTCCTGTTTTTTTAGGCGTATCCCGCATTCCGGACAGGAATAATTCATCTCTATATTACTCCTGCGGGCAGTGGTAACCATAAACATGCTGTCATCACTGGCATTCTTAATAGGTATAGCCTGATACTTCCTGGTTTTTACCTGTATTTCCGGAGCCCGTTCCTCTTTAATCTCTTGTTCCTTAATTGTAAACACCTCCCGGTAAATTCTGCTTCACTACCATACGTGGTAGTTACCCTATTCTATGAAAAGTGTTCACATCTGGTTACAGAATGTTAAGAAAAGACCCGGTGATAATGAAGCTGTCGAGTAATAATTTGGTATTTAGAATTTAGTGATTGTCAAGGGTTAGGCGTGAAGGGGGAGGGGTAAGGGGTTAATATTGTAGGGGCAGACCCATGTGTCTGCCCGGCCGACCACTGCCCCCCCGGAAGGTGAGTCCCGTTAGAGCTGCCTATTCCGGGCGAACACATGGGTTCGCCCCTACAGTTACATGCTCCTATACAGGAAGAGGGTCAAGATATTTTCATACGTGATTGCTTATTAGGATAGATTGTTTAAGAATAATCTTTTAATGCGTCCTCCCAGACCGGATGCAGCTTCCGGTAACTCTTCCAGAGTTTCCTCTACTTCAGGATTAGACCAGGCCCTGGGATAATGCTGTAAACGGTATATCCGGGACTCTTTCTCCTGCAAGCTTTTTTGCAGTTCTTCTGATATTTGCTGGTGATGAGTTGCTTCTTTAAGTAGGCCGGCATTGCGTATTTCCAGCTTGCGAATACTTCTTTTCAGGCTAAATATGTCCCGTTGATAATAAAATACCTTCCTATGCAACTCCTGGTTCTCCCCTGCCAAACGGGTCACTTCTTCTTCCAAACGCTCTAAAAGCTGGTTAAGTGATTCTTTGCTCAACTCACCCTGCTCTCCCGCCCATAGCCTAACCATCTGTTCCCTGGTGGCAATAATATTATATTCCATAAGAAATCTAACCCTGATTTCTCCCCGGCTCAGCTCACCATCACAGGAAATATCCTTAATGTTGATAACAAAACGGAGGGAATCTTTACGTTGCAGGGTCTGGTCAAAATCACTGTAGGATACTCTTTCCTTTATGGTTTCTTCTTTCTTGACCAGATGCATACTGCCTTGATCGTCTTCCAACAAACATAGTATATCAACTACGACCCGGACTTCCACTGCCCGACCCTGGGGAAATACTTCTGCCTGCTTTACTTTAACCTTGAGATCCTCCAGGGTTCGGTGAAACCGCTCGGAAGGGTAACTATGTTCCTGCCCCAGGCGGCGGGGTGTCTTAAGTTGAGCTATAATTACCGGCGACCATATGGAAAAGGCCTGTTCCATTCTTTCACCTTCTTTTTCCACTAATGCTAAATTTATATTACAAAATCAAATGAAGTATGATTCTACTGCAAAAAGGTATAATGTGCTAGTTTGGATGCATAAATATTCCGTCGCCAAGACTCCGCATATTTATGCATCCAAACAAGGTTTTTGCAGTGGAATCAAGTATGAAATTAGTAAAAAAAAAACTGCATGAATTTCATGCAGTAGTTAACTTATTTATATAATTGTTTTAATTGTTGGCACTAGCTATACGGATTTCCAGGTCCTGTTTATCATAAACGAAGAGTTCAACAGTTTCAGTAAGAACATCAGCATAAGTGTATGAAACCCGCCGCTCAATTTTTCTTTCGTTCAATTTTATTACGAATATATTGGGGTATATGGATTCCAAAACACCTTCTCTTTCTACGATGCGGTTCCTTCCCCGGTTGGCCTTTAATCTGATCTTGCTGCCCACAAAAGATTCCAGGTCCCTTTTAATATCCGATAAAGCCCTGGGAGAACTCACAGTACCACCCTCTTTATAGAAATATCACTTATCATTCTATACCAGGGCAAAGATAAAGTCAATATCGAAATAAATAGTATATTAGAAAATAATTCTGATGTCAACTCATAAATACACCAAAAATATCGCTAAATACAGGTTTTTTTCAGCAACAATCTTAAAAAACTATCCCTTTATTTAGTGTATTTGTCGGCTACTTTACTGGCAGCGCAGGCATCAGGTTTAATCCTGGCAGCAAATCCGCTGTTTACTATCATTCCTGTAACCTCTTTAATCAGCTCTTTGGTTTCACCGTGGGTGCCAACATCTAAATGTATTTCCACTTTCATGTCTTCCCGCCCGTGTTCTTTGAGTAAATGAGAAATCTCATCTGCCAGGCTCAGACTAAGAGAGGCCTCGTAGAAAATACGCTGGCGTAAACTTTTTATTTTTTGCTCTATGGATTTATTATAGTAGTAGCGGGCACCCTTACCCTGGCGATGGATTATAATGGCGCTGACAAAACAGGTTCCCTGCTGGTTGGGATGTGAATCACTGCCTACCAGCAGTTTGTAAGACCGGGTAACATCTTCGCTGATATAATCCAGAATGTCTGTGATTACTTCGGTTATATCCATTTGACCTTTACTGGGACTGTGAAACACCATTTTTACGCCTCCTGTAAGGGCAGGTTGTTAGCCAGTAGTACAAAATCGTCCAGGCTAAGATTTTCCGGCCGGGCCAGGGGTGATATCCCCCATTGCTCCAGCAAGCCCTGGATCTGGTTTTTATCCTGTCCCGAAAAGTCACTACATATGTTTAGCATAGTTTTCCTGCGTTTCTGAAATGAAGCCCGCAGCAGTTTCTTGAAAATGATCTCATTATTTACTTTTATTTTCTCCTGGCGAGGTGTTATTCGCAATACGGCTGAATCAACCTCAGGCCGGGGATAGAAACAATTGCGGGATACATTCATAAGCAGTTCACTATGAGCATAATAAGAGGTGGTTAAGGTAAGCAAGCCATAATCTTTTCCTCCCGGACTTGCCATTATCCGTTCGGCCACTTCTTTTTGCATCATCAAGGTAGCGGATTGTAAATGAGGACATTTTTCCAGGAGATAAAAGATTATCGGAGTAGTTATGTTATAGGGGATATTGGCGCAAACCTGATAAGGCTGGATGGTCGGAAGGGTAAAGGCTTTTACTAGTTCCTCTTCCAGATTTACCTCCAGTATGTCGGCAAATAATATTTTAACGTTATCATAATCGGATAGTACTTCTTGTAGCATCACCTGTAAACTTCGGTCTATGTCAATGGCCAGTACCCCCTGGCTATTATCAGCCAGTTTCATGGTAAGGGTACCAAGACCAGGTCCAATTTCAATTACATAGTCATCCTGGCTCAAATCACACGATGCTACTATTTTATTTAATATGTTGCCATCTATAAGAAAATTCTGACCCCATTTTTTACGGGGGAAAAATTCATAACGGCGCATTAAGTCCCTAATTTGTGATAAAGATACTGCTTGTATCATTCCTCTCATCTTCTTTTCATTAATTATACTATAAATCGGCAGCAAGCAAAAATTCTCCTAAAAATCACCTTTTCCCCTGGTGCCTTAAAAGACTTATCAAAAAATTAAAAAACCCCGGATATACAGTTATCCGGGGTTAAGGACTGCTAAAATGTGACCCGCTCTTTTTTAATTTTACCACTTATATCAGTTATATCTCTTTGAAAATTCTGTATAGGTTTGCCTTCAATAATACCTGCCGCAACATCATTAATGCGTTTAATCATTGTAGGGTCGGTAGTAACCAGGACCTGAGAAATACGTCTATCACTGGCCTTTAGTTTAGTGGCTACTGTGCTTTTAACCTTATTAATCGTAGCACTGTCTCTGGTAGCAGTTGGTTCCAGGGTCAAACCTACCAATATAATCTGGCCACTATAATTAGTTCTAGCAGCATTAGTATTGGTCATTTTGTTAGTAGTCGAGGTAACACCGGTGTTAGTCATGCCTATACTGGAGACTACCACACTGGCCCGTTTTACTCCTTGTACATTTTCGGCCATTTTGGATAACTTATTGGCCATTACCCGTCTTTCACTGGCAGTCATCTCTGTGGTGGGCTTTTTGGCAGTAACGCCAGGTTTACGTGCAGGGGTCATTGGTTTTTTACTTGTTGTCTGGCATCCCATCAGACTTATAAGTAGGAAACCTACGCATAATAACAGTGTAAAAATTTTACGCAACGATAGTTCACCTCCTTTTTTATTGTCTGTTTTATTTTTCTGTGATTACATCAATTTAAACCGAGGAAAAGATTAGAAATTTTTAAAAAATGACAAAAAAAACCCCCTGCCTAATGAACCCTGGGGTTTAGTTCAAAAAGCAGAGGGTTGTTTTTAAGTTTTTAGTCTAATACGTATACTTTTACGGTTTTGCGTCCCCAATTCAAACACTGGGAACGTTCCTCCATAAACAAATCCAGACGATTTCCTTTTATAGATCCACCTGTATCAGCTGCCCGGCTAAAGCCATAGCCTTCTACATATAGTTTGCTTCCCATGGGAATAACATTGGGGTCTACTGCTACCATTCCTACTTCGGGATGTTTCCCGCTGGCAGTGCGGTAGCCAGTATAAGTATAGGCTGAAGCTTCCATATAACGAGCTTCACGGAAATGCAAGAGTTGGTTGCCACGAGAAACAGCAGTAATAGTTCCCATAGCAATAACCCTGTTTTTAGGTTCTACCAGGGTTTCACTGTTAATAATCTCGCGTTTTACTTCCTGCCCATTGTGATAAGTAATTTTCACCGTATTCATAGCCCGGCCGTTTTTCCCCGAACTTACAGTCTTAGTTAAGCCTCTTTCCAGGCTGTTATCGGTGGTACGCTCCACTCCGCACGGAATAGCCTGCTCCTCTTTAATTTCACTTTCGCTTACCCGTATTACTTCTATTTCCTGATTAGGAACAGTTTTTGCAACTGGAACCGTTTTTACAATATCTTTTGTTCCCAGTTCAAAACCGGCCAGGCGAATGGCTTCTTTAATACTTATTGGAGTAGTGATTATTTCTTTACTGGTTCCATCGGCTATAACTTTTACGTTAAAAGCACGGGTTATTACAATACGTGTATCTTTCTTTACTTTACTATTAAGAGAAGGCTCTACCCGATCATGTTTTCCCAGTGCTATCGCTTGTTTTTCCAGAACTCTGTCAACCGTATTGGTGAAAAAAACTCGGCTTTTAAGTACCTTACCATCAACTGCAACAGTGACTGGTTTTTGTAAGGCAAAAAAGAGACTTACCCCCAGAACGATTATAAAGAGAATCGTAACTGCCAGGCCGGTCTTCTTCCTAGACCAGACAATCCCCATAACTCTCCTCCCTTTCATCCAAACTATTTCTTTGTAAATAGTTTGAATACATACAACATTTTAGCCAAAACACCGGGTACAAGTCAAATTTAGTGGCATTTGTTGGCTAAAATTACTGCTTTTGGTTCCATCCCCATAAAGATCTACCTAATTAATTATTATCGTCCTGCTCTTATTTTATTCCTAATGATGTAAAAAGTTTGCTGAAAAACATTTTTTACCAATTACTAAATAAGTCGAAGGCAGGGGGTAATGCGCCCAAAAAGGCGATAATAATGAAGTTGTCTTGTAAATAGCTTTGAATTGCGAGTTTGATTAATTGTTTAGAGTTAGGAGTCAAGGGGTTAGGGGCGAGGGGCGAGTATTGTTTTCTAATTGTTTTGCGGGTTCCGCGCCAAAAAAAGAGCCTGGTGAGGCTCTTTAGTCGTTTATGCGAAAGACTTGTTTCGCGTTTCGGGCGGTGAGGTAGGCGATTTCTTCGGGGGATTTATTTCTTATTGCTGCCAGTTTGGCAGCGACATAGCTTACGTTAGCTGGTTCATTGCGTTTACCCCGCAGGGGTTCGGGGCTTAAATAAGGACAGTCGGTTTCAATCAAAATGCGATCCAGAGGAATTTTTCCTGCTACTTCCACGGTTTTTTTAGCATTCTTATAGGTTAAAGGCCCGGCAAAGGATATGTAAAATCCTTCTTTCATTAAATCAATAGCCAGGGGCAAGTGTCCGGAATAGCAATGTAACACCCCTTCACTGCGTCCGGCCTTTTCTTTTTTAATTATGCTAAAGACCTCCTGATGGGCGTCACGGTCATGTATAACAATAGGTTTGTACAGTTCCTGAGCCAGTTTTATTTGTGCTATAAAAGCCTTTTCCTGGACATCACGCGGAGACAGGTTGCGGTAAAAATCTAACCCGATTTCCCCAATGGCTACCACCTTGGGCTCCCGAGCCAGCTTATGCAAATCTGCTATAGTCTCGTCTTTCAGGGTTTTGGCATCATGGGGGTGTACCCCCACTACGGCATAAATCTGGGGGTATTTACGCGATAGTTTTACCGCCTCTGCCGACGATTCATAATCATAGCCTATGCAGATGATTTTTTCCAGACCGGCTTCTTTAGCCCGCTGCAAAACTTGTGGCAAATCGTTTTGAAACGCTTCATCCTGTAGATGAGCATGACTGTCAATTAACATTATTTAACCCTCCACAAGAACTAGTACAACTATTTTACCCGATTGCCGGACGGTATGCGCTCCAGGGTCAGAACCTCAACATCATTGTCATCAGGGTCGGATGCAGCCAAAATCATGCCCTGGGATAATGTTCCTCTCAGTTTGGTAGGCTTAAGGTTGGCCACCAGAATTACTTTTTTGCCTACCAGTTCCTCGGGCTTATAATTCTTCGCTATTCCTGAGACTACAGTACGTTCCTCATCACCCAGACGTACCCGTAAGACCAGTAGTTTATCGGCTTTCTCCATCTTTTCACAGGCTATTACTTCAGCCACCCGTAAATCCACCCGGGCAAAATCATCTATACTTATATATTCGGGCTGTTTTTCCTCTGTTGCTTTGGCCGCCTCATTCTCGACCACATCTGCTTTATTATCATCCATTATGTTATCCTCCTCCAGAGTTTTTAAATCAATTCGGGGAAATAGTATTTCACCCTTTTTAACTTCAGCACCGCTGTTAACCAGGCCCCAGCTTCCGGCATCTTGCCATTTAATTTGGTCAGAGTCAGCAAAAACTTGTATCTGCTGGTTGGCCCGCTCGGGCAGGGTAGGCATAGCCGGAGCCAGCATAGTAATTATTATCCGTATAGATTCTAGCAGGTTATACATTACCGTAGCCAGACGATTCTTTTTGCTTTCATCCTTGGCCAGCAGCCAGGGCTCAGTCTCATCTATATATTTATTGGCCCGGGAAACCAGTTTCATAACCGCAATCAGATAACCGGAAAAATCCAGGTTCTCCAGTTTGGCAGTAGCTTCCTGAAATACCTGTTGGGCCAGGTCTTGCAGTTCCTGGTCTACTGGTTCGGTAACATCAGCTGCCGGGATTTTTCCGTCAAAATAGCGGATTATCATGGCCACAGTCCTGCTAATAAGGTTGCCCACATCATTGGCCAGGTCAGAATTAATGCGATTAACCAGCATTTCCTCCGAGTATAACCCATCCTGACCAAAGCTTAATTCTTTTATCAGGTAATAGCGTACTGCATCTACTCCATACTTATCCACTAGTATTACCGGGTCCACCACATTTCCTTTGGATTTGGACATCTTTCCCCCTTCCAGCATAATCCAGCCGTGGCCGAAAACCTGCCGGGGAAGAGGTAAGCCCATAGCCATCAGCATAATGGGCCAGATTATGGCATGAAATCGGAGTATGTCCTTACCAATTAAATGTATATTGGCCGGCCAGTAACGCTCAAATTTTTCTTCATCACTGTCATAACCGATGGCACTTAGGTAGTTTATCAGGGCGTCAAACCAAACATAAACCACATGTTTCGGGTTAAAGGGTACGGGTGTCCCCCATTGGAAGGTAGTACGAGATACACACAAATCCTCCAGCCCCATCTTGATGAAGTTAACTACTTCATTACGACGGGATTCCGGCTGAATAAATTCAGGGTGACTCTCAATATGTTCCAGCAGGCGGTTAGCATATTTGCCCATATTGAAAAAATAGCTTTCTTCCTGCAAGAGTTCTACTTCCCGGTCGCAATCGGGACACTTTCCATCTACCAGTTGGCGCTTGGTAAAAAAGGTTTCACAGGGGGTGCAGTACCAGCCTTCATATTGGGATATAAATATATCCCCCTGGTCATATACCTTCTGAAATATCTTCTGAACTACTTCTTCATGACGCTTTTCCGTGGTACGGATAAAGTCATTGTTGGTAATTAACAGGGTGTCCCACAAATTGCGGATGTTTCTTACTATCTCATCTACATATTCCAATGGTTTTTTGCCCTTTTCCAGGGCTATTTTCTCTATCTTTTGGCCGTGTTCATCAGTTCCGGTCAGGTAAAATACATCGTATCCCTGCATTCGCTTAAAACGAGCCATGCAATCGGCTGCCACCGTGGTATAGGCATGGCCTATATGTAAATTATCACTGGGGTAATAAATTGGGGTAGTGATGTAAAAAGTTTCTTTCTTCTGCACTTTTGTCCCTCCTGCATCCTTCAATTAAAAGGTTTCCTTTTATATAATAAGCAAACTTGTCCTATACAGCAAACAATTAGTATACCTTCTTAACAGTTTTACACAATATCAGGCTTGATATCCGCAGTCCGGAAAGAATACCAGTAATTGATAAAAACGGTGGTATCTTGCGTTTTCATGCATTATTTAGCCCATAATAAACAAATAAATACTTT
>JAAYCQ010000226.1 GCA_012729715.1 Syntrophomonadaceae bacterium | reverse complement strand
CCGGCGCTACTATTTTGGGAGATGGCAGCGTGGTGTTAATTTTAAATCCATTTTATTTGCTAACAGCCCGGGCATTATCATAAAGCGGGGGGGAGGAATTATGGCTACTACTATTGTTCTGGCAAATAGAAAAGGGGGTAGTGGTAAGACTACCAGTACTATTAATATTGCTGATGGTTTAGCCCGCGCCGGTAAAAAGGTTCTGGTGGTAGATGTTGATTCCCAGGCTCAGGCTACCATAAGTTGTGGAGTTTTACCTTATCACCTTTCCAGTAGTTTATATGAATTATTACACCTCCTGGCAGATGGACAGCAGTTGGGAGTACAACTGCTATCCACCATCATCAAGGATAAAAAACCTTTTCATCTGCTTCCTGCCAAACCGGATTTGGCTGCCCTGGAGGTTGAGGTGGCTTCCAAAGATAATTGCCAGACCCTATTAAAAGATCTGCTTATAGAGGTGGAAAATAGCTATGACTATATCCTGATAGACCTTCCTCCGTCTCTGGGCTTACTAAGCGTTAGTGGTTTAGTTGCAGCCAGATGGTTGATTATTCCGATTGAGCCCACATTTTTATCCATGGACGGTTTAGCCCAGATGACTGGAATATTATATAAAATTAATGCCAGCCTGAACCCGGCTTTACGTTTACTGGGTATTCTACCGATTAAGTGTGACCTGCGAACTAATCTGGCTCGCAGTGTAATTGCAGAAATACGGCAAAATTTTGGTGATGATAATATCTTGCCGGCGGTGAGAAATGATATAAAGCTGGCTGAGGCGCCTAGTTTCGGTAAGACCATTTTTGAATACGCGCCTACTTGTCGCGGAGCACAGGATTATAACAATGTAGTTGAATTTATTTTGACCAGGAGTGGTGGTAACCATGGCAGTTAAGAAAAATCTGGGTATAGGATTGGATGTACTCCTAACCGCGACCCAGGGGCAGTATGAAAAAAAATCCGAAGAAAACATTTTAGCCCAGGCAGAGGCGTTATTCGGCAGAGCCCTGGAAGAGGACAAAATGGGTGATAGTTTTGAAGCTTATTATCTTTACCGCCAGGTAGTTGACTTGTTGGATACACCTGAGTCTAGTTTACCGGAACTATCAGAGTTAGTTTCTCGTTCTCTAAACAATATAGCGGTTATTCTAGCTGATAACTCCCGTATAGAAGAGGCCTTAAGCTTTTTACAGCAAGCGCTAGAGGTATATCCCCAAAACCAAACGGCGGTAGAGAATATGAAGTTAATTTTGAATTCTTAATTTTGAATTTTGAATTATGGTGGAAATACACCCTACGGGTACTACAATGTTCACTATCGTTCACAATTAAGGTTGCTTCGTATTTCTCTTTATTACAATGCCTAATAAGGTGATACGTATATTTTAATAAAAGGAAATGCGTAAGCATTTCTACATCAATTAAAAATTAAGAATTAACAATTCAAAATTCAATTATGTGGAGGGAGGGGAGCCGGTGATAGTTGGCATAGATCTGGGGACAAGCAATTCACTGGTAGCCTTTATTAACCGGGAAGGTAAGGCGGAGATTATTATAAATGAGCGGGGCAGCCGTCTTACCCCTTCGGTGGTATATTTCAAAAACGAACAGGAAGTTATGGTAGGTGAACTGGCCCGTTCCCAGCTTATACTAAAGGCCGACCGGACCATAAGCTCGATTAAACGCCAGATGGGTACTAATTACCAGGTGGAAATAGGAGAGCGCGGCTATACTCCACCTGAGATTTCTGGCCTTATACTGCGTAAACTTCTTCAATATGCCCAGGAGTATCTGGAACAGGAAATAACGGCGGCAGTGGTAACGGTTCCAGCCTATTTCAATGATAATCAGCGCCAGGCAACCTTACTTGCCGGTGAAATGGCTGGTATTAAAATACTAAAACTTCTTAATGAACCAACAGCTGCTGCTCTGGCTTATGGTGTAAATCGAGAGAAAAAAGAAAACATTTTGGTCCTGGATATTGGTGGAGGCACTTTTGATATAACCCTGATGGAATATCAGGATGAGGTTTGCCAGGTACTTTGTATAGGAGGATCAAGCCAGTTAGGCGGACTGGATTTTGACAAACAACTGGTAAAACACATCCTGGAAACCTTTAAAATGAGCAACGGTATTGATTTAAGTGCTGATCCTATTGCCTTGCAGCAAATACATATAAATGCGGAAAAGGCCAAAGTAGATCTTTCCAGTGTTAACGAATGCTCCGTATTAGTACCTTATATAACTATGGGGACACAAGGCCCGGTACATCTGAACCAGACCCTGCGGCGGGAGGAATTCAATCATATCTGTAGTTACCTTTTTAAAGAAATCTCTGAATTAATTGAACAGACCTTTACCCGGGCGGGCGTCTCCAAAGAATGGGTAGAGGCAGTAGTACTGGCTGGAGGAGCATCCCGTATGCCAGGATTTAAAGATTTAGTGAAACAATTATTTCCGGGTGTGGAACTACGGGTAGAAATTAATCCTGATGAAGTAGTAGCGCTGGGAGCAGCATTAGAGGGTGGAATGCTTTCCGGCGAATTAAGCCATATAGAAACTCATGATGTAACCGGCCATACCCTGGGAGTAGAAGATAATCAGGGGGAATTCGTATCATTAATTCCGGCTAATACACCCTACCCGATTAGTGAGTCCAGGCTTTTCACTACTGTAAATGACTTTCAGGAGGAGGTGATTATTCACATATTGCAGCAGGATGAATTGGGTGATGCCGGTGAAGGTATAAACGTATCCCTGGGTAAGTTTCACCTGGAAAATATACAAAAAGCTAAAGCAGGTGAGCCCAGTATTGATGTTACCTTTACAATTGATGAGAATGGGATACTAAATGTCTCAGCCCTGGATATTGAAACTGGTACCCAGAAAGAGATTCAGATTACTGAGACTGGATATGTTGACGGCAATAAGATACCGGCCCGCCGGGGTCGGGATTTAATAATACTCTAGAAGGCATGAGAGGGGGGAACTACTAATTTAAGGAGTGATGATGGTGGCAAGAAAACTAGAAAAGCCAGCAAGCATGGAATTAAGTGAGAGAACCGGAATAACCGTCAAAACGGAGACTGATGAGGATATTGCCCGCAAGCGGGAACAGGCTCGGAAAATGGCTCAGGAGAAGGCCCGGGCTCGTACCCTGGCCAAGCAGCAGGCTATGGCGGAAAGAATTGCAGCAGCTTCAGAACAGTTGCTGGCAGGGATAGAGGAATCTAATGCATCGGCTCAAGAATTTTCTCAACTGATGAGCGATTTGACCGTTAACGGGGAGCAGGTAGGCAGCAGCAGTGAAGAAATGCGGGCAGCTACCATTCAGGTTAACCGTTCCGCTATCGAAGTGGGAAAAAGCTTGGGGTTATTACGCCAGAATGCTGACAACGGAACCGAAAGAGCTCGGGAATCGATAGAAGCCATGAATACCATGGTAGCACTAATTAAGGAAGCTGCTGATAAAAACATGCAGTCTGGTAAGCGCATAGAAGAATTGGAAGTACAATCCCGCCAGATTGGGGATATCGTACAGGCTGTGGTGATGATTGCTGACCAGACCAACCTGCTGGCTTTAAATGCAGCTATTGAAGCTGCCCGGGCTGGCGAACATGGGCGTGGCTTCGCCGTAGTAGCCGATGAAGTAAGAAACCTGGCAGAAATTTCCGAGCGCTCGGCCCGCGATATCCGTGGAGTAGTGGATGAAATACGCT
>JAAYCQ010000225.1 GCA_012729715.1 Syntrophomonadaceae bacterium | reverse complement strand
TGAGCCCGACGAGCTACCAACTGCTCCATCCCGCGTCGTTATGGTGGAGGGAGAAGGATTCGAACCTTCGAAGGCGGTGCCAACAGATTTACAGTCTGCCCCCTTTGGCCGCTTGGGTATCCCTCCATTGTTTTTTACCTGGAGCCGAGCACAGGACTTGAACCCGCAACCTGCTGATTACAAATCAGCTGCTCTACCGATTGAGCTAGCTCGGCTCAGCAAGTAATATTTTATACTCTGGGAAATTCAAAGTCAATAGCTGCTCAATGGTTTTAATTTGTTAATGGTTTAAGTCGGGGCTCCGGCAAACGGCCAGGAGAAGTAAACCTGTTTATGCGATGGTCCTTTTATAGATCGTTTCTATCCTCAAGGTATTTTTCCAGTTTTCTTTTTACTCTTTGCAGGGCATTATCAATGGATTTTACATGCCTTTTTAATTCCGCAGCAATTTCCTGATATGATTTACCCTCCAGGTAAGCCATAAGAACCTTCCACTCCAGCGAACTTAGTATTTCACCCATTTTCTTTTCAATAAAGATAAATTCTTCCCGACTAATGACTATATCTTCGGGATTAGTGATTTTGTTGGTAGAAAGTATATCAATAAGAGTACGGTCTGACTCTTCATCATAAATAGGCTTATTTAGTGAAACATAGGAATTAAGAGGAATATGCTTTTGCCTGGTTGCAGTTTTAATGGCAGTAATAATCTGCCGGGTTATGCATAATTCAGCAAAGGCTCGAAACGAAGTTAGCTTGTCCAGTCTATAATCACGGATAGCTTTAAATAGGCCTATCATACCTTCCTGTATAATATCCTCTTTATCCGCCCCTATGAGGAAATAAGATCTTGCCTTGGCTCTGACAAAGTTTTTGTATTTGTCTACCAAAAACTCTATCGCAAACTGATCTCCCTGCTGCGCTAAATCTACGATTTCTTCATCAGTCATCTCAGTATACGCCAGATATAATTTCTGGGCAGTAGCGATAGAACCAGACATTCAATCGCCTCCATAAATCTTGTTTATTAAAATGTGATAAGTCGGAATTTAATGAAGTGTATACACTATTTTATTATAGCTACAGTCCTGTTACAGGTCAAGCCAATAGTATAGGACCTTTACAGCAGGTCACTACGAATTCTCCCCAGATTCGCAGGTATATCATCGTGAATGCACTTAATACAAGTAGCTTTATTTCATTTATTATTATCTTCACCCTGTTTTCTTTGGCGTAAAACCTCATAAGTTAGTAAGGCGGCAGCAACCGAAGCATTAAGCGAGTTAAGTTTACCTTCCATTGGTATCTTTACTAGAATATCGCAATTCTCTTTTACCAACCGCCTGATACCTTTGCCTTCTGAACCAATAACCAGTGCCAGGGGCGCTGGAAAGGACATGGAGAAATAATCTTTTGGGGCCCCCATATCGGCACCCGCTACCCATAGACCCATCTTTTTCAGGTTTTTTATAGTATTTACCAGGTTGGTTTCCTGTACCAGCAAAACATGTTCAACCGCACCAGCTGAAGCCCGAACCACACCCTCACTTACTTCAGCTGAACCATGGCGGGGAATAATTATCCCATGCACGCCGGCACATTCAGCCGTCCTTATAATAGAGCCCAGGTTTTGCGGGTCCTCTAGTCCATCGAGAATAAGTATAACAGGGTCTTCCCCGCGATCCCGGGCCAGTTGTAATACCTCATCCAACTGGGCATAGTTATAGCTTTCAACCATGGCTATTACCCCCTGGTGGTTGACCCCGGGCGACATGCGATCCAGTCGTAGCTTATCTACGTACTGGACATAAACCCCTTTTTTCCCGGCCAGGTAAATCAGTTCTTCCATTCTTTTACCCTGGCGGTTTTCGAGCATATATATTTTATTTATCTTGCGTCGGCCCTTTAGAGCCTCCATTATACTATTTACCCCAGTTAGTTTTTCTTGCATAAATAAGGCATTACTCCTTTAAAGTGGATTAAAAATATTATCTGTTATTACGATTTCAGCATAGTATTTTTCCGGGAAAGATTGGTCATATTCTATATCATTATACAGGTCGGGTAAATGTTTTTGGAAATAGAGCAGGAGGGGTATAGCCACCTGCCGCATCTGGGGATGGGCGGCAGCATCACAGCGCAAACGGAAAAAGTGTCGCCATTCCCTCATGTTATATGTAACCACTATCTCTGTTTTTAAGGAATTGGGCAGAACTGAGCGGGCTTCTTGAGCCGAACGTCCAGCTTCCAGTAAAGCCATGTAACTCTTTTCCGCCGCCAGGCAGGCTTCTTCCCAGTGGTGATAAGCAACATCATCTTCGGAAAAGAAATAAGGTTCAATTACCGCAATCTCATTGCCGAACTTGTCCTGACTGTAACGACAATAGCGGGTGGATTCCTGACTATAAGCGGCGATGCGATGCCTGACTATTTCATGGGATATACCCCGGTCAATAATAAACATAACTGTTGCTTTTTCGTGTTCAATTATCGATTCGTGGCCCAGTTTAAGTTTGCTTTTAAGAAAATCCGGATTCCCCCGGTCTGCCATTTTGTCTTCCGATTTGTAGCATACCCGGGCATAGCGTTCCAGCCGTAAGAGGATATCTTCCCCTAAAGCCTGCTCAGGAACAAGTACCCGAGGCTTTTGAATAATCATAGCTAACCTCCAAATATAATTTTGAATTTTGAATTATGGTGGAAATACTTCGTATTTCTCTTATTTCCACTTTTTTGTAGTGTAATATAATTAAGACTCTACTGCAAAAATCCTTTTTGTTGCATAAGGGTTGCATAAATATACAAAGCCTGATTCGGAACGACACGGGGGTCGTTCCCTACACAACCTTCGGTCGCCTTTGATGTAGCTGAGCGGTATGTTTATACACGCTAATGCATATTTATAACTTTTTTTTGCAGTGGCATCAACTAAGAATTAAAAATTTACAATTCAAAATTCTAATAGTGCCTGGTTGACCAGGTATAGCAGCCGTTCTTCATCACCTTTAAGATAGAGATAGCCCAGAAGGGCTTCGAAACCAGTACTCAGTTGGTAGTCTTCCGGGTCGGCATGTCGGGGAGGTGTGCTTTTGGCATTTCGGCCCCGGCGTACTATATCCTGTTCCGCTTCACTTAATTCATGATAAAGCTGTCGGGTAAGCCGAGCCTGGGTCTGAGCCTTAACCAGTTCTACGGTATCATGGTGAATATCACTGACCTTCCTGGGGCCGGCAGTAACAATATGAGTTCTGACCAGCAGCTCAAAAACTGCATCCCCTATATAAGCCAATACCACTGCGGGGTACTCCCGTAATATATTCTCATTTACTGTATCATGCCTCAGCAATCTTCCACCTTGCTCCTTCCCGGGTATCTTCAACTATGATACCTGCTTGCTGCAGGCTATCCCTTATATAATCCGCTTTTTCATAGCGTTTCTGGGATTTAAAACTAGCCCGTAAATCTATAAGTTTTTCCATTAAAAGCTTTAACTCCGGAACTGCTTCATAACGAAAACGGGTACCAGCAGGAGTATCCTCAATACTAATATCCAGACTGCCCAGGAAATGACGGATATCATCCGCCAGCGAGTAATCTTTTTCCTGTCGAGCTGCCTGCCGCAACCCTGCCAGTATCTGCAGCACATCTTCCAGTTCAGCACCCTGGTCTGATTCCTGGTCTATAAAAATACCCAGAACCTGTCCCAGTTCTTTCAAAACAGCCATTGCTTTGGTTACTACTGCCTGATCCTGAGCATTATCACGGCTAGCCTTAGCCAGATAGCTGTTAATAAGATGGGAAATCTCGAATAGATGCCCTATAGCCCGGGCGGTATTAAAGTCATCGTCCATAGCAACAATAAATTCTTGCTGGAGATTATTGACCTTTTCCAGCAATTCAGACTCCTGCAACTGCTCATCGACCGCTGACCTATCCTGCTGAAATTCATCGACCAGCATCAAAGTAGTTTTTAATCGTCCCAGAGCCTTGCGCGCTTCCTCCAGCTTGCCGTCATCAAAATCCAGGGGGCTACGATAATGAGTAGCAATTAGATAAAAACGTACTACATCAGCCGGGAATTTATCCAGTACTTCCCGCAGGAGAAAAAAGTTGCCCAGAGACTTGGACATCTTCTCGCTATTAATAGTAATAAAGCCATTATGCATCCAATAGTTGACAAAAGGCTTACCCGTAAGGGCCTCGGCTTGAGCTATTTCATTCTCATGGTGGGGGAAAATTAAATCGCTGCCGCCCCCGTGAATATCTATAGTATCTCCCAGGTATTTAGTAGACATTACCGAGCACTCAATATGCCAACCTGGTCGTCCCTTGCCCCAGGGACTATCCCAGAAAGGTTCACCCGGCTTAGCCGCTTTCCACAGGGCAAAATCAACCGGTTCTTCTTTACGTTCATCTACTTCTACCCGGGCACCAGATAACATATCCTCTACGCTGCGCCCCGATAGTTTGCCATAGTCCTTAAAAGCTTTTACCCGGTAGAAAATATCGCCATCAACTTCATAAGCAAAACCTTTATCAATAAGTTTGCCGATAGCATCTATCATATCTTCAATATGTTGGCTGGCCCGGGGATGGACATCTGCCCGTAATATATTTAGAGTATCAGCATCTTTGAAATATTCGTTTATATAACGCTCGGCCAGCTTAATGGCTTCTTCGCCTTCTTCCTGGCTGCGATTTATTATCTTATCGTCCACATCAGTAAAATTCTGTACATATGTCACCTCATAGCCACGATAGGCCAGATAGCGGCGCAGGGTATCAAATACTACCAGCGGCCGGGCATTGCCCAGGTGAATATAGTTATAGGTGGTAGGACCACAGGCATATATTTTTACCTTTTGCGGCTCAAGCGTTACCAGCTCTTCTTTTCTGCCACTCAGGGTGTTGTACACTCGCATAATTGGGCACCTCT
>JAAYCQ010000036.1 GCA_012729715.1 Syntrophomonadaceae bacterium | reverse complement strand
GTATTATAACCGCCTGTACGTATTAAGTTTTGCTTAAACTCTTCTGTGGAAATAGTTTGCAGTAGGATGTCCAGTCTTTCCTCATCCAGCAAATCCGGTAAAATACAAAGATCATACCGTTCTTCGCATACCGGTATAAAGTCCAAATCCATTACTTGAGCACTGGCATATATCCCCATACCGGTATCAGCAGCATCGTTTTTTATCGCCGCCGCTACGGCTAAATGGGTGTATTCTTCACGAGAGTAACCATTTACTTGTGCAGAGTCGATATCGTTCTGCTTTAGTAAATAGTCAAGGAGGATTCGGGTTCCCGCCCCTTTTTGGCGGTTAATATAGCGGATGTCTTCCCGGGCTATATCCTGTAGGGATTTAATACCTAGCGGATTACCTTTTCTCACTATTAAACCCTGTTGCCTCCTGGCTACATTAACCAGTAGCCAGTGTTGCCGGGGCAAGTGTTGTTGTAAATAGCTCAAGTTATAATCGCCGGATTCATAATCTAACAGGTGTATTCCTGAACAATGGGTTTCCATACGGCGAAGAGACATCAGGCCCCCCATACTGCCTACATTAGCCGAGACCAAATGGATACCATGATTTCTCTGTAATATGTCAGCCAAAAAATCAATTGATATATCGTGGCTGCCTATAACAACTATTGAATTGTCTATGCTATGCTTGGGACGGCGTAAGATAACCGGACTGCTTTCGCCGGCTAGCAGACCTTCACTACCCCTGGGGATATGCAAAATACCATCTGCTTTTACCAGACTGGTACTTATTCCGGCACCACGGTTAAGGGGATAGGCAACATAAGAATCCTTGATTTTGGCAATGTTTACATATATATATTCGTCCACCCCCATCGAGGATGCCATTTTTCTTGAGACCTGGCAGGGCAGATAATTCTCTTCCGGTTCAGGCAGACCCTGTTTACGTAAGAGTACTTGACGGGCAAAAAGGTTAAATATTAACTGGGCAGACACTGGATAACCAGGTACCCCTATAGCCGGTTTGTTATCAATAATCCCTAGTATTGCTGGTTTACCCGGTCGTATAGCCAGACCGTGGACCAGGACTTCGCCAAATTCAGCAATAATACTGGAAGTATAATCTTCCCGACCGGCTGAAGAGCCTGAGCATATCACTATCATATCGGCCTGGTCTTTTACTTCTCTAACTGCCTGACGTAACAACTCTTTATCATCAATTACTATTTCATGCCTGAAGGGGAGAGCACCCCACTCCCGACACAGGTTAGCCAGCATGTAGCTATTAGATTCTACTATTTCACCTGGGGCCATATTTTCACTACCCTGGTCCACCAGCTCGGTGCCGGTAGGTATTATTGCTACTCTTGGCTTTTTTATTACTTCTATTTGTCTAACTGCTGCGGAATGAAACGATGCAATTTCATAAGGACCGATTAATTGGCCGCCTGGGATTATAAGGTCCTGGGCAACTAAATCTTCACCTACCGAACGCAGGTGCTGCCAGGGAACGGCTGGTTTATAGATGCGGGCATAGTCACCTTCAAAATTAACGTCTTCTATCATAATTACCGCATCAAATTCCCGGGGGACATAATCACCAGTATCTACTTCGAGAAAATCACGGTCTCTTAAGAGATTTACCGGGTTATTTTCGTTAGCGGAAAAGGTCATGGATGATTTTACCGCAATTCCATCCATAGCGGAGGCAACATAATGGGGGGAGGAGCGCCGGGCCAGCACGGCTGAACTACTAACTCGACCCAGGGAATCCAATACGTTTATATACTCACTTTCCCACTTAAAATAACCGCAATCATCCAGGCGCTGCATAAACAGGTTCAGGGCTTTTTCTACTGGCATGTTTTCGATATAAATATTGCGTTGTATCATATATAAACTCCTACTAAAGCTTTTTCTTTAATTTTATCCTAATAATCGCCTAAAAACAAAAAATCTCAAATGAAATTTGGTCATCCCTTAGTGCTGAAGTATAATAATAAACAGAAAAACCCCTGACATCTGACGTCAGACGTCTGACGACTATTTATATAATGGAGTGACAAGTATGGGAGAGTTTCTAAAAGTAGTTAAATATGATGAGGCCTTACAGAAGATAAAGGAGCATTTTCCCGCAGGTCAAGTAGAAGAAATTCCTCTATTGGAAGCCTTTAACCGGGTCAGTACTGAGGTCGTGTTAAGTCCTGAACCTTTGCCGGCCTTTGACCGTACTACAGTAGATGGTTATGCTGTTGATGCGGAAGATACTTTTGGCTGCAGTGAGTCACTTCCAGCCTTCCTTGACCTAAAAGGGGAAGTTAAAATGGGGGAAAAAGCAGATCTTACTCTCCAACCGGGGGAATGCTGCTGGATTCCTACCGGGGGCATGTTACCTGAAGGTAGTAATGCTGCGGTCATGGTGGAATATACGGAAAAACTGGGTGAAGACACGGTTCTTATTTATCGACCGGCAGGCCCCTGGGAAAATATCATGCAAAAAGGTGAGGATATTGCAGAAGGGCAGGAGGTATTTCCTCCGGGCAAGAAAATGCGTCCCCAGGACATAGGATTGTTGGCCTCTTTGGGTATTACCTCACTCAAGGTATTTAAACCATATAATATAGGAATTATCTCTACCGGTGATGAAATAATTGCAGTAGGGGATAAACCGCAGATAGGACAAATTCGGGATGTTAACTCCTATGCTCTGGCTACTGCAGTTCAAGCCTGTGGCAGCAATCCTCGGATTTATCCCATTGTACAAGACCAGTTTCAAGTGCTTAAAAAAGCAGTTACCCGGGGGCTGGAAGAGAATGATGTTTTATTAATGTCGGGAGGAAGTTCGGTAGGGATTAAGGATGTAACCATTGATGTTTTACTTTCCTTTCCTGATTCAGAGTTGCTTTTTCATGGTATAGCGGTAAAACCGGGAAAACCTACTTTAGCCGTGAGAATAGGTAAGAAACTGGTTATTGGGCTTCCCGGCCACCCGGTTTCGGCCCTAATGATGTATTATATTGTATGTGCACCGGCTCTTCGCTTTACTCCTGCAGTTGAGATAGAAGCGTTTTTGTCCATGAACCTGCCATCGCAGGCTGGTCGTGATGATTTTGTTCCGGTAAAGCTGGTGTATGATAACGGCAGGCGTATTGCCATACCCCTCCTGGGAAAATCAGGATTAATGAGTATTCTATCACTGGCTGATGCCTATATTCATATTGAATATGAGCAACAGGGAATAAAACAGGACGATATGGTTACTGCCTACATTTTTTAACTCGGGGTGCAATGGATTTGGACAATAAAGAGATAGTAAACGTGGAAAGGGCCGTAGAGCTTGGCTGTGCCCATGCTTCCCCTTTATCTTCAGAAACAATATTACTTGCAGAATCGTTAAATCGGGTGGCAGCGGGTGAAATCCATTCTACCTGTCAGGTGCCATCTTTTAGCCGCTCCAAGGTAGATGGTTTTACCTTGACTGAGGCCGACCTGCTCCGTCTAAGGGGTGAGAATTGCCTGGATTTGCAAGTAATTAATACTATTCCGGCAGGGTGGGTAGGAGAAGCAGAGTTTTTTGTAGGGCAGACAATAAGAATAATGACCGGTGCCATAATCCCGCTACATACTGCAGCCATTGTTAAACAGGAGGATGTACAGGATCGGGGCGATACTATCAGTCTGACCGGTCCGGTTGATTATAAGCAGTATATTGACTCGCCCGGAAGTGAGATTGAGGTAGGGGAAACAATAATTAGTGATGGGCAAGAGGTCGATGCCGACGTAATTGAGAGGCTGGCTTCGGCGGGAGAAACCGGGGTTAAGGTATACTCAGTTCCCCGGGTGTACATTATTAATTGTGGAGATGAGCTCCGGCTTCCGGGTCAGACTTTACAAAAAGGGCAAATCTATCACAGCAACCGCAATTTTATGCTGGCCAAAGTGCAGGTAGCCCATTGCCAGGGTATTCTGGGTAATGCTGGGGTAGGGGATAATCTGGACTCTATTATCCAGGAAATACATACTGGGATAAAAGAAGGAGACCTCTTGATTATCAGTGGTGGCACAGCCCAGGGAAAATATGATCTGGTAGCCGATGCATTACAAGAAATGAAAGCAGAATTCCTGTTTCACAGTATAGCATCGAAACCTGGTCGTAATATTAGTTGCTCATTGCTACAGGATAACCTGGTTTTTAATCTTCCCGGGCATCCTAATGCTGGTGGAATAATTTTTGATTTGCTATTGACTCCAGTGTTAAGAAAAATGAGAGGACTGAATAATTTCGGTCATAATTGGCTGAATCTGCGGTTATCCGCAAAAATCAATCGGAAACGTGACATAAGAAGCTTTCGCCGGGGCGAACTGATACAGGATAATTTAACATTCCTGGCCCGTCCCCTGGGAAACCATGAAAACCAGGCAATAATACCCCTGTTAATGGATATTGAAGCCGGGCAAGGGGAAAAAGGTGATATGGTGAAGGCGATATTACTGTAAGGCCAAGGAAACAATGGCCGATGTGTGCCCTGGGGTTTTTAATCCTCGTAACCTTTTCACTTCCATGTTCCCGCGCCAGTTAGTCCCTTATTGTTTATCGATTCAGGATTTGCAGGAGTTGTTTACTTAAATTCTGGCGCATGGTTTCCATAACGTCAAAATCCATAGCCGGGATGTAGAAAGATTCGAGTTGGTCATGGTAAGCTTTGGCCTGGCGGATGAAGTTTACTGCATCCGCTATACCGCTGGCTAAGCGTTTTTGAGCGGAAACAATATTTTGTTCATAAGTATCAATAACTGATTTATTAACCAGTTGGTCAAAATCTAAAAAACGCCGGTACTTAATGCCAGGAAGCAGGGCAGAGTAATCAAACAGGTTAGTGGAGATATCAATTAAAACGGATTTAGATTGGGGCAGGATGATAATGTCAATATGCTCGGGATCAAAGGGATTATGATAGATTTCGGCCCCAACCCCGGTCAGTTTTAACGTTTGCTCGACATAGCTGAACAATTCCTTGATACCGCTTCCCGGGTTACCCTGGATAGCGAATAAAGAATAATTTCCTTCGATAAGACTATCAATCTTACTGACCAAACCTCCTGGGGTAATAGCGCCTGGAAACATGTGGCGGATTCTTTGCCTATCGCTAACCAAACCTGATAAAAAATCCCCGGTCAGAGCCATTATATTACGGTTTACAGCTTCATCATTACGGGCTTCCTGGTAGTAAGATTCCCACTCCGCCACAGCCATTTGACTTTCCCTTAAACGCATATAAGCCCGTTGAAAACAGATACTTACTTTTGATGTTAGCGCAATTATCTCCGAACGGTTCTGGTGCAACAATTCTTGCTGCCAGTAATTGCCCAGGTTAATTATTTCATCTACTGCTCCCGGGTAGCGGGGATCGACCATATGAGGAGCGGTACCATCCAGGATGCATACCTGTTGTTTTCCTATAACTATCCCATCCAGAGACTCATTATCAGATGAACACCAGTGATACTCGATATCATAACCCTGACTTAAAAAATCTTGAGCCATTTTCTTCATAAACGAAGATTTTCCAACGCCGGGGCCGCCTTTTAGGATTATCTTTCTCTCTACCTCAGGCGACACCATATAATCATAAAATGAATAGAAACCATAACAGGTATTTCCACCGGGATAGAGATTTCTTATTTTTGGCACCTATCTTCACCTTCCTATCTACCTATACTGTCTACTACCGGTCCCTATTTTCCTTATTAATATATGTCAGCTATTCCGCATTTCTCACAGGATTATAATGGCAATATAACGCTAAGGCCATATTTTATCGTACAATAGTAAAGAAGACGAATTTGGATATGATGGAGGAAATATGCAATCACCGATTATATGGGAAGTTAAGAGTTACGACTATAAAATGGCTGAAGAGATAAGCAGAGAATTAGGAATTTCTTCCCTTTGTGCCGCTCTGCTGGTACAACGAGGAGTAAAAACCCCTGAAGAAGCCTACTATTTTCTTTATGCGGAGATGAAACACCTGCATGATCCTTTTAGCTTAACTGGAATTAAACCGGCAGCAGAACGAATTAAACAGGCGATAGCAGCCGAAGAGAAGATTGTAATTTATGGAGATTATGATGTTGATGGGGTGTGCAGCATCGTAATCCTAAAACAATGCCTGGAGATTTTAGGAGGCAGAGTAGATTATTATGTTCCCGACCGTTTCGCCGAAGGTTATGGGCTTAATATGCAAGCGGTGGAGCACCTGGCCGGCAGCGGTTATAAACTCTTGATTAGTGTAGACTGCGGCATAACATCGTTGGCTGAGGTTGAAAGGGCAATAAGTCTGGGTATGGATGTTATTATTAGCGATCACCATACTCCAGGTAAGGAACTTCCCCCAGCTGCAGTAATAATCAACCCTAAGTTAGGTAGCAGCCCAGAGCTGGCAGAACTGTGTGGCGCAGGTGTAGTTTTTAAACTATGCCAGGCCTTATGCCCGGAATATGCAACAGATAAACTATCCAGTTGGCTGGAACTGGCGGCGCTGGCGACTGTAGCTGATATCGTGCCGCTAAGTGGTGAAAACCGTATTCTGGTTAAATATGGTCTGATGAAATTACCCCAAACAAATAATATTGGCTTAAAAGCTTTAATAAAGGAGAGTGGGCTGGAAGGTGAAAAATTACTCTCCTGGCATATAGGTTTTGTATTGGCCCCTCGTTTAAATTCTGCCGGCAGGCTGAAAAGTGCCGACAGCAGTATAGAACTGTTATTAACGGATGATCCGGTTAAGGCCGGCGAACTGGCTGCTTATTTGAGTAATCTTAACCAGGAGCGGAGAATGATTGAGGAAACTATCTATCAGGAAGCATTGCTGCAAGTTGAAGCAGAGGTAAAACTGGAAGAAAAAATGGTGTTGGTGCTGGGACAGGAAAGATGGCATCCAGGGGTAATCGGAATAGTAGCTTCACGACTTTGTGAAAAATACCGGCGCCCGACAATATTGATTAATTGGGAAGGGGACACGGGCAAAGGTTCCTGCCGCAGTCTGCCCGGTCTGAACATTTACCAGGCGTTATCAGCCTGTAGTTCTTATTTAATTCAATTCGGAGGACACCGGGCGGCTGCCGGCTTAAGCATTCACAAAGACCAGTTTTATAGCTTTTCTCAGGCAATAAACCAGTGGGTTAAAGACAATATTCGCCAGGAGGAGTTTTATCCCCGTTTACAGGTAGATGCGGAAGTGGAACCAGATGATATTACCGAAGATTTTTTGCAGCAGATACAGCAACTGGAGCCTTTTGGGGAGGGAAACCCCGGTCCCCGTTTTGTAATTCGTGGTGTAGAGGTTGAGTCTGCCAGTCTGATAGGAAAAGAACGGGAACATTTTAAGGCCCGACTGGCCGGGATGGGTATGGAGATAATAGCCTTTAACCGTTCAGATTTAATCGAACAACCGCTTGATACCTGTTTGCAGGATATACTTTTTCAGCCGGAAGAGAATAATTTCCGTGGTGTAAAACGGCTGCAGTTAAAACTGAGAGATATGAAAAATAGCTATTTACCTGATGATAAACAAGTGGTTGAACCAGGAATTGAGCTGTTTCAGGCTTTACGACAGAGCAACCACGAAGTCCGGGCGGGTCGACCGGTTATGTTTATCTATCCTACCTACAGAACCCTGGTAAAATACAGGTTACTATTAAAAAGTTATTTTCGTACTACAGTATTACGAGAGCTACATGGTAATATAGACCCTCATTGGCAACCGACCTTGATTGATGAATTATCCCGGGGTAGAAATTACATATATCTTTCAACCATAGCGTTTTTTAAATATTATATGAGAACCCGGAATTTACCTCAAAATCTTAAATATATATTTTATTTATGGCCAAATCATAGCGATGAGCACATTAATGAATACCTGCAAGGTCGTAATTTATATAGCCTGGGGATAATAGAGGAATCCAGAATTATGTCGGGGAGACCTGATTTTGCTAAGGGACGGCGGGTATTAGTATATGCGAACCGCAATACCACTTTACGTTCATTTGCTTCCGCCAGGCAGCCGCTAAGTATAGAAGCAGGTGTAAACGACATGCGTAAAAGGAATACTATCCGTCGTAATTTTTTACAAGCACCGGAAGGTATATTATTATCTGATGGAGTAAATACAGGTACAGCCCGGCTTACTAATACCGACGTTTATTTTGCCGATATTCCCTATAGCATGTACGAAGCCCAGATGGTTATGGATCAACTTGCTGCGGGTGAGGATAAAGAAGCCTGGGCTCTTTTTAACGATGATGATTTGGATTTTAATCGACACTATCTCAAACGTACCTATCCTAATGCTGAACTGATTCAAAAGGTTCTGGCTTATTTTAAGAAATTACAACGTAACCAGCTAAATACAGATATTGATAAACTTTGTTCATCTATAGGAGATTATCTACAAAGCGACTTTAAATCTGCGGATCTTATACCTGTATTACATATTATGGCGGAGCTGGGCTTGTGCGAGTACCAGAAAAAAGGTAGTATTATGGCAATAAAGTTTATTAAATCCCGTAATTCAACGGTTAATCTAGGTGATTCCCTTTATTACCTGGAAGGTCAGGTGGAGAAAAAGGAATTCAACCGATGTGAAAGGGAATTAAATAAAAAATTATATGGTGATTAATATGGTTCCATTG
>JAAYCQ010000224.1 GCA_012729715.1 Syntrophomonadaceae bacterium | reverse complement strand
ACTTCTCCTTTCGTTTTTGCTTGGTTTGTTTTGTCACTAATAAATTCGGCAAAAATGGGGGTGAAGTCCTTCTTTTACTCTCTGAAAATGCCATTATTTCTAAGCTAATTAATTTGCAAAAGTCTCGCGTAATTAGTAGAATATAACATATTAAGCATGAAATAATTAGAAAGGAAATTAGACTAATGAATAACAATAAATTGCTGACTGAACATTTAATTAATAGCCACCAGATTATTTTCCGTGCTACTGCGATCATAATAGCATTGGGTTATCTGGCTACTTATGGAATCTATTTTTCAGGGAAATCTGTTGCGCTTAATCTGGCGGTTGCCAGTCAAATATTTATTCTTTCACTTATCATTTTTTGCCTTTGTGTGTATTTCAGCCGCAAATTCCCCACATTGGTCATAACTAAATATTTTACCATTTCTGTGATAGGTTTATTGTTATTTCTCTATGATTGCTATGTTACTAATACTCCAGAAGTAACTCAGAATCTGTACGTTATAATAGTTCTTAGTATTTTATACTTCGATGTCTGGGTAGCAGTTTACGGCGGCGTACTTACACTATGTGTAAATACCCTGCTTTTGTTTGCAGCACCGGCTATCATGCCTACTACTTACGTTGCATCGGTTCTTATAACTCGTTACACCGATTTTATAATGGCTGCAGTGATAGCAGTTATAACAGCATATGCAGGTAGCAAACTGGTAAGCAAGGCTTTGGAGGGACAAAAAGAGGCCATTAATAAAACTGAAAGCCTGATGCAGGTAGCACAAGGGGTTATAGAAAAAGCTGATGTTATTTCTTTATCATCACAACAGGTGTTGGCCTCAGCCAGCGATACGGGTAATGCTGCCGAGCAGGTCAGCTCAGGTATGATGGTTTTGTCTCAATCTTCTCTGAATGCTGCAGCATTTGCTGATAAAACAGTTGATTCAGCTCGCCAAATGTTACAAGCTCTGAATTCAGCAATTAAAAACGTGGAAATGGTTACTGAACAATCAAGCCAGTTTAGAACTATTGTTGATGAAGGGCGTAATGCCATGCATGAACAGGAAAATATTATGCATAACAGTAATAATGCTCAACAAGCTGTCAGCCAGGCTGTAAATGCTTTAAATGAACAGTCCCTGCAGATTCAGAACATTGTTTCTTTAATTACCGGCATAGCTGATCAGACCAATTTATTGGCCTTGAATGCTGCTATCGAGGCGGCTCGAGCCGGGGAGGCCGGTCGGGGCTTTGCCGTGGTTGCGGAAGAAGTGCGTAAACTAGCAGAAGAATCAGCTCAAGCAGCAGCTGAAATATCCAATCTTATTGGGATAATGAAACAGGGTATGGAATTAACTGTAAATGAAATTAAAATAGCAAACCAGGCCCACACCGATCAGGTTACAGCATTGGAAAAAACGGATAAAATGTTTGAACAGATCGAAAAGGGATCGCTTAATATTGATAATGCTGTACGGGAATTGTCAGCCATTAATGAGGAAAATCTGGCCATAACCGATGAAGTTGTTCGTCAGGTGGAAACCATTACTGACAGCAATCGCAAATCTTCCGCAAGTATAGATGGAATGAAACATTTATCTATAAATCAAACTGCAAATGTACAAACAATTATTGCTACAACCCAGAGTTTGGTCGAGGCTTCTGAGCAATTAAGGACTATAGTAGAAGGTTTAAACGATTAATTATATGAAATCCTCAAATTTTAAAATAACACTCATTTAAGTTTGGACAACCTGGGTGCCTGTATAACTTAAGAACCAGCATGCCGAACATAATATGTTATGTATTACCTCTTCCTGACCATCCTTAAACACCAAGAAACCAAAGTATCGATAATTCAGGGAGGCTCTATGTACCTTCTAATGTAATCTAAGCGGTAAATGAGAACGGAACATTCCGTGCACAGTTCGGCCAGAAGATTGGTAAATTCCCTATGTTGGCCTAAGCGGAAGAACAGACTAAGACCTGTAAGGTGGGGGTCCGTACTAGCTCATAGATAATATAATGACATAGTGATTACCATTATGTTACAATTACTCTGTTGTACTTTTTTGCAAGGAGTGATTATAGTAGGAATTCAAATAATAACCGATAACTGTTGTGACTTACCCCGACAATTATTGGAACGCTACAATATCATAGTCGTGCCTTTAAGAGTGAGATTCGGGGATGAGGAAATCCTACCGGAGAATTTTGATAATGTTGCCTTCTACAACCGTTTAAAAACATCACCTCAACTACCCAGTACCAGCCAGCCTATGCCAGGAGATTTTCTGGTACAGTACCAAAAAGCCATTGAACAAAACCAACAAATCATAAGCATTCATTTATCCTCGGGAATATCGGGGACCGTTCAGTCTGCCAATATAGCTGCAGAAATGCTTATAGGTGAGCATATACATGTTATTGATTCCAGAAAAGCGTCGGTTGGCCAGGGATTAATGGT
>JAAYCQ010000001.1 GCA_012729715.1 Syntrophomonadaceae bacterium | reverse complement strand
GAGTCCTGGCTTATATTTTTTACAAAATACAGTTCCATTTCTCCCGCACTTTAAAGCCTTGCTGTTCTGTTTTATCAAGATCTCGCAGCCCCTCTTTCCGTGGGCGCAAAACATATATTATCATGCCGATTTTACTATGTCAAGCATTCTGCAAATCGAATTATGATTTTATTCGGAAATTTTTTATTATTCTTGCAGCATTAAAGGATAAAGTGAATCTTTACCTCCGCTGAAATTAAGATAAGTTTTTGGTACTTCGCCAACAATAATTGTTTCCGCCAATGGAATTATGGTTGATACATGAATGTTTTCATCCATATAAGGAACTGCTATTTTAATATTACTATCAATTTTAAAGTATATAAGATGCCTGGTTTGATTAACTCCGGCCTGGTCGAATTTATTTAAAACATTTACCTTAACTTCGCCCGCCGGGAATATTTTCACTTTAATTTTAGGTCCATAACCAGCTATAAATGAAAGTCCCAGCAGCTGCCCTGACGGTATGACTATGCTATCCTCCCGCATATTAGCAGTTACATCACTTATTTCAATAACGGTCCGGGTCATTATTTTATTTAACATTATAGTATTAGGTTGAATCATTACTATCCTACCCTGGTCGTCTTTATGAACAGCAACCAGGTCCTGGTATTCTATGTCATTAACCACCCTTTCGTTGACAATACGATTTACGGCTGCAGTTTCACTTAGCTGCGCTTTGGATCTGGCCAATTGCAGAACACTGGATTTGATTTTTACATCTATTATTATTGAAATTATAAGAACAGCTACTATGGTAATTATGAGCCAACGTTTTTTATGTCTGCTCATCTCATCCCCTCCGTATACAAATATATGAGAAGTGTATCTATTTGGTGCATATAAAAAGGGATAGGGGCAAAAACATGTCACCCTATCCCTCAATATTTAACTTAATTGCGCTCTATTTGAAAGTTTTAGCCAATCATATTGAACACTCTTTGAGCTTGTTCCAGAGTTTGGTCAATGTCTGCTTCAGTGTGAGCCGTTGATAAAAGAACTGATTCAAATTGACTGGGCCCCAGGTAAATGCCGCCTTCCAACATGCCCCGGTGATACCTGGCAAACCGTTTTACGTCTGACGTACGGGCACTGTCATAATCCTTGACCGGAATGTCAGTGAAAAACATAGAAAACATTGCCCCGATAACGTTAACCGAAACTGGGATTCCAGCGCCTGCAGCTATCTGTTGCAACCCTTGGGCCAAACGGGTCGTTTTAGCGGTCAAAGCCTCATATGTTCCCGGTGATTGGAGTATTTTCAAGGTGGTTAATCCGGCGTTCATGGCTAAAGGATTACCGGAAAGGGTTCCCGCTTGATAAACCGGACCACTGGGAGCAATCTGTTCCATGAAACGGCGTTTTCCGCCGTAAGCCCCTACGGGAAGACCTCCGCCAATAATTTTACCCAGGCAGGTTAAATCAGGATCAATCCCAAAATAAGCCTGCGCTCCACCATAACCAACCCTGAATCCGGTTATTACTTCGTCAAAAATTAGTAATGCCCCGTATTCCTCGGTTAGACGCCGAACTCCCTGTAAAAACCCATCTTCGGGCAAAACCACACCCATGTTTCCTGCCACCGGTTCAATAATTACACAGGCGATATCTTCCCCATCACGTTCAAAAATATCTCTTAAACCTTCTAAATCATTAAAACGGGCGGAAATAGTGGTGGCCGCAATTTGTTTGGGAACACCGGGAGAGTCCGGAACTCCTAGAGTCAGGGCTCCGCTCCCGGCCTTAATCAGGAGTTGATCGGAGTGCCCATGATAGCAGCCCTCAAATTTTACAATTTTAGTCTTGCCGGTAACTCCACGGGCTAAACGAAGAGCACTCATGGTGGCTTCGGTTCCGGAATTAACCATGCGAATCATATCCATGGAAGGATAGGCCTTAAGGATTTCTTCAGCCAGGAGTATTTCTACTTCTGTAGGCGCACCGTAACTCGTTCCTTGCTCGGCTGCTTGTTTAATGGCCGCAACTACCTCGGGATGGGCATGGCCAACAATGAGCGGACCCCAGGAACCAACATAATCCAAATAACGGTTACCATCAATATCCCAGATATAGGCACCTTCACCTTTATTAATAAATAGTGGGTTGCCCCCAACCGAGCGAAAGGCTCGTACCGGTGAGTTAACTCCGCCAGGGATTAATTTTTGAGCCCGGGCAAAAGCTTGCCGGCTTTTTTCGTCTACCAAAGGCAAATTAATGCCTCCTCTCTAGTTAGTTTTTGCTTATTATTTATTAAGCCAAAGTGCAACATCTAACGTATGATAGATAAATTCCTTTTCACCCTACAGGAAAAACACTAATAAATATATTGTACTAATAACTATCGATACTAGCATCAGCGGAAATGCTATTTTCATATACCCCAAAAATGTAATCGGATAACCTTCGCGGGCCGAGATGCCTGAAACTATAACATTGGCCGAGGCACCGACAATGGTTCCGTTTCCACCCAGGCAAGCTCCCAGCGATAACGCCCACCATAAAGCGGCAATTGACATATGATTGATTACTCCAATTTCCTTTATTAATGGAATAAAGGTAGCTATATAGGGCTATAATAGTGCGGTGGATTTTTTCCGATATAATAATGCCGTAAACTACAATAAATAGGATGCCTACAAACCATACTTGCCAGTCCACTTTAATTCCCTCCTTATATAGATTGTTCAGGAGTTGGTTATTTATGCTTTAAAACAATAGCGCTCTTTTTTGCGTTCTATTAATGGCAGTTAAATATTTTACTCCCATCAAGTACTCCGGTGCAAACGATATGAGCGAGAATCAATAATTATGGAATAGACACTTAATATATTTACAACATTTTTTGAAAAAGCAACCCGTATGTTATAAACTGTAATACGAAATAAAGCGAGTGAGGGGTAAGGGGTGAGGTGTGAAGACACTTCGACCCTGCCAACCCGATACAACTATTTTTATGCGTGGTTGCCTGTACCGGAAAGGCATCTGGTATATTTGGAATAGGAGTGAGTGATAGTGGAGGAAGTACGGGTACGTTTTGCCCCCAGCCCAACAGGTAGTCTACATATTGGCGGAGCGCGAACTGCTCTTTTCAACTGGTTATTTGCCCGTAAATATAATGGCATATTTGTTCTGCGTCTGGAAGATACGGATTTATTGCGTTCTACGGAAGAGTCTTCCCAGGGTATTGTTGATGGTTTGCAATGGTTGGGGTTGGATTGGGACGAAGGACCGGATAAGGGCGGAACTTTTGGGCCCTACCGCCAGAGTGAACGTCTTCCTATTTATAATAAATATTTGGATAAATTAATAGCTGATGGTAAGGCTTATTATTGTTTTTGCACCAGTGAGGAACTGCAGCAGGAAAAGGAAGCCGCCCGCAACCAGAAACGGGATTATAAATATAGTAGACGCTGCCGGGATCTTTCCGCGAGAGAGGTGGAGGAACGACTGCAACAAGGTTTCCGTCCGGTTATACGGATTAAAGCTCCTGATAGCGGAACTACCGTGGTTCATGATTTAATCCGGGGTGATGTGGAGTTTCATAATGCTCTGCTGGATGATTTTATTATTGCCAAATCCGATGGCTGGCCTACTTATAATTTCGCTGTAGTAGTGGATGATGCCAGTATGAAGATTACCCATGTTATCAGGGCTGAAGAACATTTGTCCAACACCCCTAAGCAATTATTAATATATGAAGCACTGGGTCTGAATCCCCCCAAGTTTGCCCATGCCTCCATGATTTTGGCTCCTGACCGGAGCAAGTTGTCCAAACGTCACGGGGCTACGTCGGTGCAGGAATTCAGGGATGAAGGATATTTGCCGGAAGCTCTCTTAAATTACCTGGCCCTGCTGGGCTGGTCCAGTGGAGAAGATAGGGATTTGTGGACCCTGAATGAGCTAATACCAGAATTCAGTTTGGATGGTATATCACGTTCTCCGGCTATTTATGATATTGAGAAACTGACCTGGATGAATGGACATTATTTGGGTAATATCTCTTCTGAACGATTGCTAAATCTAATCAAAGATCAGGACCAGATGCAAAAATATTTATCAGAATATCCACGGGAATACCTGCTACAGGTGCTAGATCTGGTTGGGAGTAGAGTAAAAACCTTAAATGAGATTCCTGCAGCCATGCAGTATTTTTGTGAAGATGTTGAAAGTTATGATACTAAAGGGGTGGCCAAGCATTTTACAAAGGCTAATGTCCTGGATATTCTAAATACAGTAATAGATATAGTAGAAAAAGCTCCTCAATTTGAGGCATCTGTAATCGAGGATTTACTGCGCCAGCAAGCGGAAGTTATGCAGCTTAAAGCAGCTGAACTTATCCACCCAACCCGCCTGGCCTTAAGCGGTCGCACCAATACCCCTGGGCTTTTTGAAGTAATGGAGGTTTTAGGCCGGGAGAAGTGTTTGCAGAGGTTGAAAAAAGCGGTGGCGTATATTGAAAGTCAGGAGTAAGAATAATGATACCCTGGTTGGTTAAAACTACATCTAATAAAATTTCTGGGGCCTGAATGGGCGAATAACCTTTGACATTACCCGTACCCTGTATTATAATAATTTTCGCACGGGGTAATTTGCCCTTAGCACTGCCGGTTGGTGTAACGGTAGCACGACTGACTCTGGATCAGTTCGTCAGG
>JAAYCQ010000035.1 GCA_012729715.1 Syntrophomonadaceae bacterium | reverse complement strand
GTTCAAATGTTTCCAAATGAAATGCGCGACTATTATATTTCATTGGACGAACATTATATTGTAAAAATGGTTGGCTTATTGAATGATTTAAAGACACATAATAGCTTAACTGAAATTTAGGTGTTTACTGGTGGAGACGAGGGGATTCGAACCCCTGACCCCCTCGTTGCGAACGAGGTGCTCTCCCAGCTGAGCCACGCCCCCACTTAAAAACCAAATACAATTATATCACAAATAATCACTAAAGAAAGGCATAAAAAGAGCACCTGGAACACGCAGTTCAGGTGCTCTTTTAAACGCCAATGAATTATATCTGTCTCATATAAATTTCGAAAGCCTGGGTTGAGCGCCAGGAAGTATCAGTTACTTCAAAGTCTTTATTATTTATGCTGATAAGGGCTCCAATCAGATTATAGGTAGAACCGCTGTAGGTAAAGTGAGCGGGATCGGTTATAACTATTTTATCAAAGCTTACCCACTGGCGGTTGGCGTAAATAGTTACCCCGGTAGTAGCCCCCTCCTGATACTTGGCATTATTAACATAGAATACGTATTTTGCCGGTTGATTGCTCCAGGTGCCGGTAGCTTCACTGGTAGTAATAACTACCGCCTGCAGATTAGCATTAAAATCAATGCGGTCAATATTATAAATTTTGTTATTATAGCGGAGTTTGAAAGATGAATCCAAGTTATACTGTCTGCCACCAATACGAAGCAGGTTACGGCTAACTACCATTACCTGGTCCATATCATAGACAACGTTATCTCTCAGGATTTTTATTTCAGAGGCATCGCGATAGACGTCATTAATCATAACCCAGTTATTGTTGGTACTGGTGGTACAATAGAAAATAAATTTTTCTTTGTATAGTTGTAGGTGGTTAATCTGGTACTGGTTACCGTCTACAATCATTATTACATCAGTACAGGCGAAGGTTTTATTGCTAACCGTAAAGTTTCCGGCAGCATCTATGGTTACCTCGGACAGGCGGTAGCGGGTACCATCAATAATAAAATCGATAGCTCTGACTGCAGCCATATTGAGCGTGGTATTATCTACAAAAATAGAAGATATATTGGAAATAGTTAAAGCATTGGCAATAACTGAGTTTGTTTCAATCAGTTGCGGGGTATTATTAGTAGAGGAAAATATTACCCGTTGAATATCGTAATATTTATTCCCGGCGGCTATGGTAACCTTATCTCGTGCCAGGTCATAAATTTTACCGTTTAACTGAACGCTATATTGATCTAATAAGAGTAAATCAGACAGGTAGTTTTCACTATTAGCCGAATTTATATAGGTTTTGATGTAATCTGAATCATAGGTTAAGCTTCCAATAGTAAGGCGGGCAAATTTCTGACCTGCCGGGAAGACTACCAGCTTATCACCATTAACCGTAATTTTGTCTACCTGGTAACGCTTGTTGTGTATCATAATATCGAGGTCACGCAGGGAGGTATTAAGCGCAAAACTATAGCTATTATTTACATAAAGGGTATTCTGGCTTACAGAAAGGTTATTTACGGTTATACCGGTAAAACCAATTTTAATTGTTATAGGAGTAGATGCCATTTCATAAAGCTCATCACCAACAGCGATATAGCTAAAGGAACCACTTACCGGGTTAACCGGTGTTACAGGAGTTACCGGGGTTACTGTCGGAGAACTGCCGTTTATTTCCATGAAGTTTAGTATTAGTTTACACATTTGAGCCCGGGTAATATATTCAAAAGGCTTGAATTCTCCCCCTGGGTATCCGGTTAGTAATTTTAAATCAAACGCTGCATTGATATAGCCACGGTACATACTTTTTTGAACAGTGGCCAGGTCGGTAAAAGGTATAGTTGCCTTATTTTCTTCCTTACCAAGTGCACGAACCATCATAGCTGCTGCCTGACTGCGCTTGAGACCGCTATTAGGTTGCAGCACATTAGAATATTCTGAGGGAACCAGTATTCCTCGTTTGACTGCTTCATTTATCGAGCCCCGGGCCCAGTGGTTGCTGGTATCATTAAAATACCGGGTGGTGGTGTCGGTTGGAGTAATTCCCATACAGGAGATAAGCATCGTAATAAATTCAGCCTGACTAACTGTTTTATCAGGCTTAAAAGTACCATCAGGATAACCGCTTATGTATCCGGCCGAGGCCAGGGTAATAATAAAATCTTTACCCCAATGTTTATTTATGTCAGAAAAATCCCCCGCCGCTGCGACCTGCCCTGGAACACAAAATGTCAGGAAAAACGATAATATTAAGAGATAGACATATCTTTTTTTCACAACTTTTGACCTCCTAATCTCATTATTTGCAGACGAATGTAGTTAAACATAAATACGCTCATAATATAGTAAAACTTTCCTCAATAACTGCCTTTTATATTCATAAATTAGCCAAAAAGTCAAATTCTCCTCCCTGGAAACAGAAATATACAGGAAAAAGGTACAAGTGGGTAGCAAAAGCGGGATTAGGGTAGGGAGCAAGGGTAAGGGAAGTCTATTTTCGTACTAAATCTGTGTCAAAGTCGAGTTGCTTTATGCCAAATAGACTGGGCGCTGGCTTAGGGAGGAAAGTAGTTGGGCGAGTTCCTCCAGGTGACTTAAGGAAGGGGGTTTTACTTCATGTAATGGATACTCCAGGCCTAACAGTTTCCACTTGTGGCTGCCCAAAGAGTGATAGGGAAGCAGGTCAACCCGCTCTACCATAGGTAAGTTCCGGATAAAAAGGGCCGTTTTTTCCAAATCTTCATAGGCATCAGTCCATCCAGGCAGTACCACATACCTTATCCAAATACGTACTTTGCTTTCGTTTAGCAGTTTAATATTTTCCAGGTTCAGCCGGTTATCGACCCCGGTTAATGACTTACTTTTTTCCGTATTTATATGTTTAATATCGGCCAGTACCAGGTCGGTAAAGGGAATTAAGTCTAGAACCACCTGGGAGCTGATATAGAGTGAGGAATCGTAAGCTGTAGAAATCTTTTCTTGGCGGCAATACTCAAATATTTCTTTAATAAAACGGTGCTGTAACAAAGGCTCTCCGCCAGAAAAAGTAATACCACCACCGGAAGCTTCATAATAAGGGCGGTTCCTTATAATAACCTCCATTAACTCTTCCACTCCGTAGTCCCGTGCATCAGGACTATCTATAGCCCAGGTATCCGGATTATGGCAATATTTACAGCGCAGCGCGCAGCCCTGCATAAAGATAACTGTCCTAATTCCGGGCCCATCCAGGGTACTGAAAGTATCTATGGAGTGAATTTTACCCTTCATAAATTATACCTCCTGGGGTTCCTGATGCTTCCGAAACTTCTTGCGGTGTGGGGGCGAACCCATGTGTTTGCCCGCAATAGGCAGCTCTGTATGCAACGGAATTCACCCTACGGGGGCCAGCGGCCGGCTGGGCAGACACAGCGTTAATCTGCGCCTTAAGGATTCGCGTAATCTGCCTCTATTCTCCGCCTTTTTCGCACCCCAGGCTACATTCTCCTATAAAAGGTGCGGGCGATTACTTCTTCCTGTTGTTCCCGGCTTAGCTTAATAAAGTGCACGGCATAACCGGAAACGCGAATAGTAAGGTCGGGGTATTTTTCCGGATGCTCCATGGCTTCCTTGAGCACATCAGGATGAATTACATTAACATTCATATGGTGCCCACCCTTGGTAAAATAGCCCTGTAACAGTCCCCTCAGGTTATTGACTTGCTCTGTCTCACTTTTACCCAGAGATTCAGGTACTATGGAAAAAGTAAAAGAGATACCATCCCGGGCATACTTATAGGGAATTTTTGCTACCGAGTTACATGCCGCCAGGGCTCCCTTTTCCTCCCGCCCATGCAAGGGATTGGCTCCAGGTGCCAGGGGTTCACCAAGTTTACGCCCATCAGGTGTGGTGCCGGTATGTTTACCATACATAACATTGGAGGTAATGGTGAGTACGGATAAGGTATGTTCGGCGTTCTTATAGGCAGGATATTTTTTCAGATATTTAATAAACATCCGTACCAGCTCTACCACCAGCTCATCTACCCGGTCATCATCATTACCGTAGCGGGGATATTCGCCTTCTATAATAAAATCACGAATAATCCCGCGCTCGTCACGCACTGTCTTTACCCGAGCATATTTAATAGCACTGAGAGAGTCGGCAGCTACTGATAGACCGGCAATACCAAAGGCCATAAAGTAATGGACATCGCTATCATGCATGGCCATTTGCAGGTTCTCAGGAGCATAGCGGTCATGCATATAATGGATAATATTCATGGTGTTAACATACAGCTCTGCCAGCCAATTCATCTGAATTTTTAAGCGGTGCATAACCTGGTCAAAGTCCAGATATTCTCCTTTGTATACAGGCATTTCCCGTCCCACCTGATCTCCGGTCATTTCATCTATTCC
>JAAYCQ010000223.1 GCA_012729715.1 Syntrophomonadaceae bacterium | reverse complement strand
TTTCGATAAAAGTAGTGATCTGTTTGTTTATACAGCTCCCAACCATCATGCTCACAAAACCGCTTGAGTTCAGACCACTTTGGCATTAATGAATCCTATAATTTCATCAATTGCGGATGCTAAAAGCACTTTTAAAACATAAGGATAGTGGCTTTTTCGGTTAGGAGCATTATAAAATAGTTTAAAATCATTAACATAATCTTGAGCATATTCCAGTAAATCCTCAGCAAGTTTCCGGATAACTTCTTGCTCTGATTTTCCTTCAACTACCAGATCAAACCCTTCTATAGTACCCACAATAGTTTCATCCTCATGAGTTAACTCAGCCTGAAATGCCAAATCCTTCACCAGGTCTTTTACTATTTGATCTGAAAAAAACAAAAGTACATCCCTATTTCGTTTTACGGCAATAGGTTTTTCCCGTATTACAGTATCAATGTAAAAACTAAAATTGTTCCTAACTTCAGTAGCATTTATCGTTTGCATATAAATCACCCGCTTTCACCCCTATCGTACATTATGTACATAATGTATGCAATAGGCATAATATTTATAACTCAGTCACTTCTTTAACACTATGCCCAGCTTAGGTTGTTAGCGAATATTATCTTTTGAATAATGAATAGTCTTTTGTTGATTGAGAAGAATAATATTGATTTTATTTACAAAGGGAGGACGATTATGACAAATATCCAAACATCAGTCAGCAAGTATCAGGCATGTATCGACGCATGTGCCAAATGCTTACAGGTATGTAACCAGTGTTTCAATTCTTGTTTGCAAGAACCCGATGCTAATGCACGAGCAAACTGTATCAAAACCCTTAGATTGTGTGCAGATATCTGCAATTTAGCAGTTGAAGCAATGACAATGGATCATCCAGATGCAAAATTTATTTGCAATATGTGCAGAACTATTTGCGATTCCTGTGCTACAGAATGTTTTATGTTCAAAGACCAGCACTGCCAGCAATGCGCCGATGTTTGTCACCAATGTGCTAATGAATGCGCAAAAATGATGTAGAAACAATAAGACTTTATAAAATAGGGCCTTACCTTGAGTTGAGGCTCTATTTTTGTGAAATATTCTAATAAGACATTGTTAGGATTTGAGTGACATCATTATGTGCCTCTATTGCTTACGCAAGCATGTTCTTTATATTTCCGCCCACCGGGATTTGATACCGGCTGCCAATGAAAGAAGGCTAAACACTTGTGCCTTAGGCTAGTCTATATAGAGGATGGTATAATAACAGGAGCAATGTTATTGTCTAATACAATATCTGTTAAAATCTGCAAGAGTTATGGGGTCTTATTATGAATGAACTTTCTCAAAAAATAAATCAATGTAAAAAACCGTCTGGTGAACAGGGAAAACTGATTGCCGATAAGATGAATGAAAGCCATTTTGCGTTGACCAGCTGGGGAATGGAGCAGTTCTCTATTGTTCCTGACAGCATCATACTGGATGTAGGTTGTGGAGGAGGGCGGACAATTCACCGCATGGCCGAAATTGTCTCTGAGGGCAAAGTCTTTGGGATTGATTATTCATCAGACTGTGTAGCCTGGTCCAGTGCTTATAACGAAGAATGGATTAAGGAAGGCCGGGTAGAAATACTACAAGCTGCTGTTAATGAACTTCCTTTTAAAGATAATTTCTTTGATATAGTTACGGCAGTGGAAACCGTTTATTTTTGGCCAGATCTGGGCGAATGTTTTAAAGAAATAAAAAGGGTCTTAAAGCCTGCCGGCAAGTTTGTCATTATTAATGAAGTGTATAAAAGTGAGCTCTTCTGGGAAAGAAATGAAGCCTATACTGCTGCTAGTGATATGCAGATATTTGCTCCGGAAGAATTGAAGCAATGGCTGGAGGAGGCGCAATTTAAAAATGTGACAACTGCAGTGGTCGAAGCTAATAATTGGTTGTGCTGCATAGGGGAGAAGTAAAGGCGTATTTATCTCAAATAATGTTGGTTCTTATTATGAACAAAACCTCGTTCAAGAATCTCTACCTGGGCTGTTCCTGAGCTCAGATCTTCAACTTTAACTATAAATGTATCCAGCTTGCCGACTGTTACCCAAACCTCCAATCTGACCTGCTCGGCATATTGAATATCTGCTACTTCATTAATAATATTTCTAAGGTAGTTTGCCAAAATGCCATAATAGCTATAGTCAAGGGTGAGCATAATCTTTTGGGAGTATTCCATGCAAATAATTCGGGCTTTATCCAGGGCAGTTTGAAGAGACTGGGTATATGCCTTGACCAGTCCCCCGGTTCCCAGCAGGGTTCCGCCAAAATAACGGATTACAATAGCCATAATGTTTTCTAAATTGTTCTGTGTCAGCACATTAAGCATGGGCCATCCTGCGGTTCCGGCTGGTTCGCCGTCATCACTGCATCGTTCCAGAATGCTACCGTCCTGCCTTAATCTATAAGCAAAACAATAATGATTGGCCTCGGGATATTTTTGTCTAATTTCATCACGTCCGGTATCTACATCTTGCATTTGATTTAGAGGCATTAGGACACAGATGAACCTGGACTTTTTTATAATTATTTCTTCGATGGTGGTATCATTGATGGTTTTATAGGTCATTTATTTAACCTTTTCTTATTTCTTTTAACCAATTATAGCAGTTAAGACACATATAGGAGCACAAAGGGGCAGTTTATTATTTAAAACTGCCCCTTTGGTGTTTAGCTGAATTATGTTTTTAAAACTAGTTTGTAAACCACTGGGTAACGTACAGATACTGTCCTTCCTGGTAAAACCCTAATCCCACTTTACCGAATCCCTGATTAAGAATATTGGCTTTATGGCCAGGTGAATTCATAAATGCGGTGTGAGCACCTTTTACACTGATATTTTTAGCTATGTTCTCCCCTGCCATCCTATAGGTAATCCCCTGACTTGTCATCATGTCAAAAGGACTGCCATAGGTTGGGGATGTGTGGCTGAAATATCCGTTAACTGCCATATCGCGTGATTTGAGATAGGCTCCCTGGCATAGTTTCTGGTCCAGAGTTAACGGTGTCACATTTGCGGACGCCCTTTCAGCATTTATGTAGCCCAGCATCTCTTTTTGCATAGCAGAAAAATCTGCTGTTTCCTGAGATGGTGCCGGGGCCGGTTTTGGCTCCGGTTTAGGTACTGGTACCGGAGTTGGTGCAGGTACGGGTACTGGTTTTGGTGTTGGCGCTGGAATGAGTTGGGGTGTTTTTTGAATAGGTACCGTTATAGTTTTTGCAGGACCCTGTGTCCATGTCCCCTCCCTGTTGTTATAGATATGAACCTTTACCGTCTTTAGCTGGGTAGTGGTCCATCTTTGTATCCCTATAATCGGAGAACAATTCTTGATACTGGTACTTATGAAACGACATCGATCGCTCTTAAATACCAGTCGGGTAACCTGGGAGTGACATGCCTGGTTTGTCCCTGCACTGAGATTATGTATGGGTACCAGGAGAAGGAAAAGGGCTAAAACAGGTACTAAAATTTTTTTCATATACATACCTCCTTCCCCTTTACCTTAACTTAATAAAACCTAGGATGACTAGTTGAAGATTCTACCAGCTTTTCTCTAAGATAGTTGAAATAAGGCAGTATTGGGTATTGAACACACTAACTGGAAATTTAAACCTCCGGACCTGATTTTAGCCGTCTTTGAAAAACTATAAATACTGGTAGTGGAATAATAATCCAACCCATGCTTTTTACCAGGCTATTTTTAGCTCGGTTAACTTGACGGTCTTTTTCAGCTACGACTAGAGCATCATATCTTGCTTTTAGCTCAGTTTCGCTAAGATTAGCTTTGGTATTCGCATTTTCGGACTTTTCCAAACCCCATTGTCTATATTCTTCAAATGACTGGTGATAGGGAGCAGGAGTAACAATGTCGGCAACGGCCATGAATGCGGCTACGCTTCCACCAATTATCATCATTAAGGTTGCAAATAAGACCACATAAATATAAACGTTTTTCATCATAATTTTCCCCTCCTCCTTTGAATTTCCCCTGGTTGCGGATATTGCAACAGCTGCTAATATCAATACTATAACCACAAGCACTAATCCTATTAATGAAACTACCACTCATTCGCCTCCTTTTTTTGCTAAATCTATTATAGCGAAAATACGGCAGCAATTAATATTAGTAAGATTAACCAACTAGTTTTAGTAGCCGCGATTTATTTGGCCTGCAGTAATATTATTAGGTTGGCATTTCTTCATTTACATACTCCAGCAACTCTGCTAGACACCCCTCCCTAAGCTATGCGCCTTTTTATATGTTCCTGTTTCTTTCATCAAAAAGGTGCATGCTGCAGCAATAAGCGATGAAATGGAGAAGAGGAAAATCGTATGGTGAATACTGATTCTTTCCGCCAGCCAACCGCCTAACCATGGAGAAATAAAAGCAGCCAAATATCCTATTGATAACATTATTGAAAATACGACTCCTACCTTCTCCGGATTCATATCATCAAACTCCATAGGCATTGTAAATAATGCCGGAGCCCAGCCGGCATTGCCGAAGCCTGCCATAGCTATTCCCAGTACTCGTAAGAAACCGGTATAATTAATAGCCATAAAGGTTCCAACAAAAATCATGACATGAAGAGGATAGGTAAATGGTTTGCGTAGACCTAGTCGGCTCATCCATATTCCGCAGAGCAAACCAGCCACAATACCGGCTACGGGAAATATAGCGGTTAGCTTGGACGATAGTTGCAAACTCATACCTAATTCCGCTGTATAAAAAGTAGGCAATATGGATGATAAAAACTGAAAACTCCACAGGTCGCAGGCTAGAGCAATACTAAGCAGACGTACCTCCCTGTTTTTCCATACATTAATGTATAAACTCCATCCGAGTGTCTGCTTAGTTTCGTCAGGAACATCATCTAAATCGTCTCCGTCTCTTCCCCATATAGTCCAGGCCAGAGCTGTAAGGGCTAAAAATATCCCCCAGGCAACTATTACCATTCGCCATGAATTACCAAGTAAAATGAATAGCGGAATAGTAAGGGTAAACGTAAATACAGTTGCCACATAGGGCAACAAGGAGTTGATGGTATTAATATATGGCCGTTCTCTCTCCGAGAACCATTTCATGACGATTACACCTGAAATAGTTAAACATAGACCTGACCCAATACCAATTACAATACGACTGATAAAGAAACCTGTGTAGTTATCAACCAGATAGCAATAAATAGCCCCTGTCGCCATTAACCAGAGTCCATACATAAAGGCCTTTTTAGCACCGATCTGCTCTACCAGCCAACCTCCAGTCAAACTAAATACAGCTGCCAGGAGACAGATAATAGATATCCCCAAACCACCCAGGGTAAGGTTTAAATTAAGGTCGTTCATTATAATGGTCAGAAGCGGGGACGGAATAAACCACATGACATTCATACCCATAATTCCCATAAATACAATTAAAGCTATGACCCATCTGTATTTAGTGACGTGATCATTACTCAAATCCTGATACCATCCTCGTAAAAATATAATTAAGACCTTTTGCCAGGGATAATTGTTGTAAATAAATTGCTCAACATCAAACTGGGCACCACTACCCTTTTTTAAGTATTCCTGATAAACTTATGCTTAATTACTCCCTATGCTTGGAAGACTAATTATTTAGTGTATATTTCAACTAAAAAGACTAATTAGAAAGGGATTGACTATGGCTAAAATATGTATTCTGGATGCCAAGACTCTGGGGGAAGATGCTAATTTCGAGGTTTTTAATAAGTTTGGCGAGGTTGTGGTTTATGATACTACCAGTCCCGAAAATGTTGTGGAGCGAATCCAGGATTGCGAAATTGTTATTACCAACAAAGTGGTTTTGAACAGTTCTAATCTACAGCATGCCCCGCGGGTGAAGTTAATCTGTGTATCTGCTACCGGTACCAACAATATTGACCTGCACTATACTCAAACTCGTAATATAACAGTTTGTAATGTGGCTGGTTATTCTACCCGCAGCGTAGTTCAGCATACATTCGCTCTATTGTTTTACCTGCTGGAATCGCTGGCTTATTATGATGCCTATGTTAAATCAGGTGAGTATGCCGAAAGTAGCATCTTTACTCATCTGGATCGTCCCTTCTGGGAGCTTTATAACAAGACCTGGGGGATTATTGGTTTGGGTACGATTGGGCGATCAGTAGCAGGTGTAGCCCGGGAGTTTGGCTGCAAGATTATTTATTATTCTACTTCCGGGGCTAATGACAACCCTGATTATACCAGGGTAGAATTGGAGGAGTTGTTGCAAACAGCGGATATAGTCTCTATTCATGCACCGTTAAATGAACGAACCTTGAATCTCCTGCAATACGAGCGTCTGCAATTAGTGCAGTCTCATGCAATTATTCTTAATTTGGGGCGGGGAGGTATTGTAAACGAAGCTGATTTGGCCAGAGCCTTAGATGAGGGATTGATTGGGGGCGCCGCTCTGGATGTATTGGAACGGGAACCAATAGATAGAGAAAATCCTCTGTTAAAAATTAAACATCGTGAACGGCTTTTTATTACTCCGCATATTGCCTGGGCCAGTCGGGAGGCTCGTAACACTCTGATAAACGAAATTGCCAATAATATTACCAGCTATTTATCAGGGGTCCCCAGGAATACGGTTGGTATCGGTAAATAGTCAACATTAGTTAGGTTTCCCTAGCGTATAAAACTATACATCAATACCAACCATACTATAATGCTAAGACTGATTCCCCATCTTTGTGAAACAGATAGGCTTTTCCATCTTACCGCCAAATAGACCAATAGGCCCAGTGATGCCGTTAACAGAGAACCAACTATAATTCCATTTCCTAGTGGCCCCAGAATATGAGGGGTCAGCATACAGGCTACAATGATAATAACCAAAAGATAAGTAACCCATTTTAGCATTTTCTCACCTCTAGTAACCAAATTCGATGTGCTCTAACAACTCTGCCAGATCATTTATTAAAATATCCGGGGAAGATTTGATGAGTTCTTCCCTATCCCCTAGTCCGTAGGTTACTCCACAAGTTATGGTACCTGCGTTTTTACCGGCTTCTATATCAACATGCGAATCACCAACCATTACGGCCTGCTGGGGCGGTATTTTAAACTGCTCTAATACCTGGAGAATGCCTTCCGGGTCAGGTTTCATTTTCTTTACCGATTCCGGCCCCACCACCATGTCAAAGTATGGTTTGACCCCTAACACTTCAAGGATTTTATAGGTCAAATCTTCCGGTTTGTTGGTTACCAGGGCTATTTTGTTATTCTCCCCGGACTTTTTAATATACTCCAGGGTTTCCTCTACGTGTTCATATAGTCTGGTCTTAACTACCGCATTTTTCAAATAGTGTTTGCGGTAGACGGGTATTACCTGTTCGACAAAATCATCATCGCAACCTTTGAAGCAGTTTTTTATCAGGTACTGGACTCCGTGGCCAACATAACTGATTATTTCCTCCTGACTCAGGACAGGTTGGTCAAATAACTTTAATACATGCTGTGCGGCACTGGCTATATCCTGCCCAGAATTAATAATAACACCGTCAAAATCAAATATTATAAGGTTAACGGGATATTTCATTACAACATTTACTCCTTATAAAACTGGTCAGCTATCCACCTTTAGTTTAAAAAAATAGACAATAGAATTGTCGCCGTTTCCCCAATCTACCCATAGTACAAAAATGTATTCCCCTTCTTCTTTGGGAGCTAGCATGGTATTTTTATTTAAGGGGTAGGGCGAGAGTAGATTATCCTTATTCAGCGTGTGCAATTTATACTCGGGGTTGTTTAAGCCGGGTACAGCGGCAGCTACCAGGACCAATTCAGATTCGGGCTTAACTGTGTTAGGTTTCAGCAAATCAGTGTGTTCCTCATTCATCCCAAACATGGTATTGCCAATAATACCTCCCGGTTTCCCGGTGAAATTGGAGTCTCCCCTGGACCAGGATAATAGCCGGTTACCATACCGTATCTCAAACTTGGGGTAGTTGGGCGGATAGCCAAAATCATCAGTGCTTATTTCGGGTGAATCCGGTGTTAGCTGGCCAGTGCTAGTTCCTACTGCCGGGCTCGGTTGGTCACGGTTAAGTTTATCATTTAGACTATGGTACAGTAACCTGGTTTCAGCCGCGTCTTTGCTATTAATCATAAGTATTTCCCGGTTTGTTTGCGGCTTAATAATAAGTACCGGCCCGCTGTCCGACCGCAGGAATAGTAAAGCCTTACCTTTGTCTTCCAGTTGAAAATGGCCTTTTAAAATCGGGCCCAAACCAAGGCCGTTGGTTCTCATGGATAAGGGAGGAATCTCATCTACCAAAACAAGTTCTTTGATATCACTGTAGTTTACACTAATCCCGTAAGCTCCACTTATAGTAAACTGCTCACTTTCCAGGTTAAAATCGGGCGGCAGAGCAGTCCAGGCTATACCGGCCCCGACACCGACAACAATAATGAGGGTAATCAGGATACCTATTGCAGCGGATTTGTTCTTTCCTGTTGGCGGGTTAAATTTCTGGGTTTTTATTACGGTATAGATAATTATAAGAATTAATAGGCCGAATCCCACTTCTGTCCCCCATATCAACCCGGCCCGCTTCAGGCCGTAGCCCAGAAGTGGAGTGAAAGCTGCAATCATCAATTGCCGCCCTACAAAATCGCCCAGGGCTTTAGCATCTATTTGTTCTTTTATCTCACGAGGTGCAGTATTATATCCGGCTATTAAACCATAGGCTTTAAAGTATTTTATTAATACGCCGGTAAAGAAAAGCAGAGCACATACTATAAGATTAATGATTAATTCTGCCAAACTCTCTCCCCTTTTCATATTGATTTAGAAAAGTGTCTTTCACAGGCAGCTTCTCCTGTATCCACAGCTATTATCTTCTCGAAGACAAGGTCACTTACTATAGCTTTCCAGGCAGTTTTGCAAAATTATAATAGCTTCGGGCCTGCTTAATGGAGTATTGGGACGGAAAGTTCCATCAGGGTAGCCTTGGATAATTCCAACATTAAAGGCTGCAGTAATTCCCTTTTGTGCCCAAATGGGTGAGGGATCTTTAAAGAGAGCGGGGGCTGATGCAGCCGTTCCAAATATCATACCCGCTAAATGGGCTGCTTCTGCCCGCGAAATACTTTGCTCCGGTTTTAATAAGCCTCCTTCATAGCCCTTTAAAAAGTTGCTTTCAATCAAAGGTATAATTTTATATATACCTGCCTCATTGCCGGTAACGTCAGTAAACAAATCTTGAGGCATTATATTACTGCTATCACCCAATTTAACTGGTGAATCGCTAAACGGCCATGTCAGCTCGGCCAACCGTATGAGAAATTCCAGACGGCTAATTTCAGCTTCTGCATCTGTGGAGTATTCTTCTGCTACTTCTATAAACGGAGCTACTCTTACCTTACTATAATTATCCTGGTTGAAGACTAAATCAATCACCATAATATCTCCGGTGGTGTCTACATGGCTAACCTCTACCGTCAGGGAATGAGGAGTAGCAGTTACAAAGCTTATTCCCGGTTTACTATCGGAATCACAAATTTGATTCTTCTTCTCATTCAATTGGGTCGGCCATTCTATATATTGTTTATAATTGTTAGCATCAGGAACCTGCATATAGCTTATCCCTGGCGGAAGTTTAACCATCATTTTCTGGCCCTCTTGCACTGGTATGGCTATGCCAGGTTTTCCGGTAATCTGTACTGTGCCCAGTTCCCTATTTTCACCATAGGAAATACTGGGCGACGATAAAACGGTGTTTATCGTATTGCCTTCTTGTGGGCTATCCGCATTGATGCGATCCGGGTCACATATGGTTATCTTTATATCAGTGTCAGCAAAAGTCGGTGTATTTAGCAATAATATCATTGCCAGGGCTGCAATAATAACTGTAGATAATAATATGTAATTTCTACGGGTTGCCATAAATATCACTCCTTGTTTCTCACAATTTATTAATCGTAATATGTCCACATTCCAGGTATCTTAAGAATTATTAGGGTTTCATCTACCTCATAAACGAGACGATGTTGGATATTGATGCGACGTTTTTAATATCTCCTCTGGTTGAATTTACTAAAAGTATATTACTACTTATCCAGTGGGTTTTCTACTTTCCCGATGAATAAGAACAGTCCATTATAATCATCGCTAATAATAAATATGAAAGGTTTGTTTACATAGAATTTAACAGGGGCGTTTTCCCGGGGCGGGGCAGAACCACTTAAGATTACTGAGGTAAGGGCAGCAGCTTCGGTGCCCTCCTCATCCACACTAATAAAACACTCCTGAGATATCTTGCTAATAAATAGGTTGAAGTTAGTCGAACCATCGGCAATTCCGGAAAAATCAGCTTTATTGCTGTCAAATGCTGATTCCATTCCCATAGCTTGAAGGTGACTAACCAGCTCATTTTTCTGATTGAAGCTGAATTTAGGGAACTTCACTTTTACTTTTCTGAGTTCAGCATTACTGAGTGCGGTTTGAATTTGTTCGTAATCTAAATGGCGAAGGTAATCGTTGGTATCGCCCTTAGGCAGGATAACCAACATATTGCAGCCGAAATAGTCAAACTTTCCCATCTGGACTTGATCATTCTCATAATAGCCAATCCATTGATCGGCATTCATCATATCAACTTTTACGGTTCGGCCATTGTTTAGATAAAATTTCTCCGGTTGGGTATTGGAAGGATCGAAAGGAATTTGCCACTTACCATTAAAATACAAAGAGTTGAAGGCTACCATTGCGGGAGGACTATCGAATCCACTGATGTGATTAAATATCCTGCCGTGGGTCTTATCTTCAATCCATTGGTTCATGGTAGATATGGTGTTTTTATCGGTAAAATTGACATTGAAGGCTTCGGTATTGTAATAGTTGTGCGCAGGTTTTAGAAAAGTGTCTTTCACAGGCAGCTTCTCCTGTACCCACAGTGAATTGGCCAGCTCAATAACGGTGGTCTTTTTACCGTTCTCCTCATAGTCGGATTTGAGAATTTTTTCGATTGTCATATGATATTTTTCATTCAGTCTCTCTGTAGGGAGTTGATCCAGATTAATAAGGGTATTTATCTCTTGCCGTGTCTTACCCTCGGCTCCATTTTGGAGTACAGCCAGGATGGTGGACAGACTGAGGGGTGAAAAGATAGCGTTTTTGTCCTTGCTGTCTGCGCAGATTCCCTTTAGAAGCTGTAGACCGGTTGTGTTAGCCGATACATAGACCTGGTCTTGATTAAATGCCGGCTTCTCTGTGTTTTTGAGCCCGGTCTGGTTTATATGAGAAATATTTTTAGAAGAACAGCCGCCTATAACTACCATGCACATGACTGTTAGTAGCACTACCAGTAATTTTGTCCGTTTCATTCTGTATACCCCACTGATTATTCGTTCACTTACTATACGAAACTTTAGCTATGTACTTTCGCCATCACTTAACTCATTGGCTGAAATTCTAAACCTCTGCCTCTAATATGCCGCAGGTCTATTTTTGATATACTACCCTTGCACCACTGATGCTCCCTGCTGGTAAGTTCCTGATTAATTCTGTCAAACCCTCTCCCCTTTTCTTGTTATCTTTGGTTCCAACAGACCCGCCAACTACTGTCAAGTTATCTGCTTAGTTTAGCAAATACTCATATTGTTGAAGGTTTCTCTATTAGTAAAAAATCGTAACTTGTTTTAATATAATCGAAAACTTTATCAGCAATTAGCTTCTGCCCTTTCCTATTGGGATGCATTCCGTCCTTGCAAATATATTTGGTGAAATCAGGTGACTGCAAAAATGCACTTCTGATATCTATTATTCTGGTATGAGTTTCTTCGGCAACTTTGTTAATGGCATAGCTATATCTTTCCTGCCAGTAATAAATCTCCGCAACGTTTCCCAGCCATTTAAGAATATTACCCCGGGTAAGAGGATTGTTTTTACTTACCCATTCTAAATACTTTTCAGCATTAAGTGGAGGCAAGGTCATAAGCACGGGAGTAATTTTCGTATTTTTTAGTAGCTCTATGGTTTCATGAAGGGCTGTTTCAAATAGCCTGATTTCTGTTTGGGGCAGGTGATCAACATCCGGATTATCTGCCACTTCATCCCAATTAAAAGCGCAATCATTTCCACCGTATTCAATTAAAACAATATCTGGATTCTCTTTACCTATGTGTTTTTCCAACTTACTAATTCCTCTTGTTATAGTACTACCGAACTTCGAAATATTCTTAATGGAGCCTTTAATTTTCGTGCTGATTGTATCTACATAGTTTTCTTGCAGCACAATATACCTGCTTTTGGTTTCATCATATATTATCCCTTTGGAGATGGAATCCCCTGACACTAGAATTTTGATGCTGTCTTTATTATTTATCTCGCTCATATAATCACCCTTTATAATTATATACCCTTACATACTCAACATATCATGCCTATTTGCATAGGTCAACTTGGACAGGCTTATTATGAAACAATGATATAGAGTTTATCCTTGACTAAGCATTTTTGTAAAGATATACTAGCCATACACAAAAATTTAATATTAAACGCTAGGGGAGCCCTTATTGCTGGGCTGAGAGTGAGGCGCCAGGTCTCTTACCCTTTACACTTGATCTGGATAATACCAGCGTAAGGAAGCGTAAATTATTAAAGGCGAACCTTATTACTGGGGTTCGCTTTATTTTTTCAGGAGGTGGATCATTCTGAAAATTGGGAGGTTAATTGATGCCAACTTTAAATTGTATCCGAAGACCTTGGCTATCACATCATTGACTCTAAAGGTAGCCGGCAGCCTTTGCAAGCCAAAGGTTATAATCATTTCCATGGAGTGTGAGGTGAATAGTTTAAACCCCTTAAGAAACCTATAATCTATTACCCGGTAGAGGCATTTTTTTTGATAATAGTTATTGTGATAGGATTCCTGCTGGATGGCAAGGGACTAAATATAATGGCTTACTGGAAATAGAAGGGTATAAAATAAAAGTAATCTCTGGTATTATTTAAATAATACCAAGGAAGGAGTATTATTTATGAAAATATTGGCATCTGATTTATTTGCTGCGGGTACCAGAATTATTGGTATACTGGCCATTATCAAGGCTATAATGGTTTTGATTATGACCGTACCATCTCTATTTGGCCATAATTATCCTGGTTGGGCTTTGAGCCAACAAATAATGACACTGGTATATCCGCTGGCCTTATTATTGATAGGTATATACTTGATAAGCTGTACCAGTAGATTGGTAAGAAAGTTTTATCCCGAAGAAGAGGATACAGCTACGGAATCTGCTCAAGCCGTGTTTTTGTTAGCCATGAAAATAACCGGAATGGTACTTATAGTCTATTTTGTACCGGATTTACTGCGCATTCTCTCCAATGCTTTATACATAGGTTATTACCGTCCTATGGGTATAGATACTATTGACCAACAATTATTAGTAGCAGAAAGATCATTAGCCATGCTAGTTACTATATTATTGGGTTTTTACCTGTTAAATGGAGGACGGTTTTTCGCTCGCCTGGCTTTTAAAAACAAAGATTCTGAAAATTAGGCTTGTAACCAAGGTTCATGAAATATTTGGCCTGAACCTAAACAAGATTCTCGTAAAAAGTTAAAGCTGCTGACTGTTATGGTCAGCAGCTTTTGTTGACTTTTAGATAACGCCATCTTCTAATACTTATTCCACCGTAACTGCTTTAGTTAGATGCCGAGGGTTATCTACTTCGGTACCACGGAAGACAGCCATATAGTAGGCGAATAGCTGTAAAGGAACCACTGCTACCAGCGGTGCCAGCAAGGGATCAGTGTCGGGAATGACAATTCTATTTTTGTACTCCAGGCAATATTTCTGCAGACTTTCCTTACATATTATTATTGTTATGGCTCCCCGAGATTTTATTTCATTGATATTGGGTATAGTCTTTTCAACCAGAGCATCCTGGCTAAATAGAGCCATTACTAAAACATCATCATTAATCAAAGCAATAGGACCATGTTTTAGTTCCCCGGCAGCGTATGCTTCGGCGTGTACATAAGAAGTTTCTTTAAGCTTTAAAGCCCCCTCCATGGCGACAGGATAGTCATAACCCCGACCCAGGAAAAAAGCATTATTAGCATTATGGTAATGACTGGCTATTTCTTTGATGGTAGGTTGCTGAGCCAGGGCTTTTTCTACTTGTTGGTCAATGGCGGCAATTTTATTAATATAGGCTTTAAGCTCTTCTGCCGGCAAAGTATCTTTTTCCTGAGCAAAAAATAAAGCTAAAAGATATAGAACCAGTAACTGAGTCAGGTAAACCTTGGTTGAGGCTATGGAGATTTCCGGCCCCGCCTGAGTATAAATTACAATATCAGACAAACGAGCTATAGTACTGTCAGGGACATTTACTACGGCCATAACAGGAATTCCTGCTTCTTTTGCCTTATACAGGGCAGCCAGGGTATCAGCAGTTTCACCGGACTGACTAATGACTATAAGCAGGTCACCTGCCTGCCATAATACTTTACGATAAGCAAATTCAGAGGCCAGGTCAATTTCCACCGGAATACCAGCCAGTTCTTCAATAGCTTTGCGGCCTACCAGTCCAGCATGATAAGCGGTACCACACCCTGCAATAAATATTTTGTTTACATCCTTAGCTTCAAATTTAAACTCGCTAAAGACGATTTTGTTATCCTTTATTTTACCGTTCAAAGTTTGCCGCAATGCTTCTGGTTCGTCGAATATCTCTTTTAGCATAAAGTGCTCAAAATCGCCCTTATCCTCACTAGTAAGATTCCCTACCACTAAAACCCCTCCTTAAGTTGTTAACCTAATTATCTCTTTTTGCCATGGACCAATGGAGTTACAAGTTTTATTTTACATAAACTCACCAACTGTAGCTATTAAAATTTTGAGAATTTTATAGCCACTTTATACAATATGCAATTATTTTTAGATTTTCTATTGCCGATAACTAATTTTTTTCATAGTTGATGGAGTAAGGCGAGGGTGAGGGTGAAGGCTTAGGAGTCAGACACACTGTACGAGGGCATGAGGCTAGACCCTTGTAATTCGTAAGTTCTTGGATGTAAGGGGTAGATATAGGGCAAAAAAAGAGCCATCCGCTATGATGACTCTTAAATTCAAGGTAAATTCTTTTAGGCAATCCGTTTTTGGGTGTGTTGCTCTCTATTTTTCAGAGCTTGCTTTACCAGGTTCTCTCTTTTTATAGCATAAGATCTTACATAAAGTCCATTGTTACCAAGGAAACTGCCTTTATAAATAAATTTGGAGCGTTCTACCAGTCGCCTGCCACCTTCGGAAACCGTAAAAGCCCCCACCGCTTTAATATTAGCCATTTTCCTTTTTTGCCCTAGAATATACTGTCGGGTAAAATCGCGAATCAGTGCTCGCGTATAGGTTTTATGTTGCTTATCTGATAAGTCAACAATTACTGAATAAATGTACAGGTAAACATCAGGTGCTTCAAATGGTAGCAGATAGGGTATGGCATCATCCTCGAGAATTTGACCCTTAAGAACCTTTTCCCATATTTCATATGGTAGCGGAAGTATTCCGTAATAACCTTTTAAAATATTATCCACTTTACATAATCGGAACATCTTCGGGTCTCTTTCAATTAAACTCTTCAAGGTATTGGTCTTAGACTGCCAGCAGGTGTCGAAATACTTCTTTTCGAAACTTAGCATAGCAGGAATATCTTGAACCGCTGCACACCCAACTGTACATGCTGGTTCTTCCATGGTTTCACCTTCCTAATTATATTGTAAGCCCCGGGTAGTTCCCGGGGCTCTTTTATAATTATAGCTCTTCTACCGTTGTTATTCATGATGCAAGGGTTACAGCAAATCGAAGGAAAATCAAGTATTATTGAGTAACTTGATATTACAAGATGTTAATAATATGAGGATACTTCTATTGAGAGAAACAGTGGCTAAAGCCTCTTAGTAATATTTACCAAACAAGTGCCTGTCTCTGGACTTATTGTGACTAAATTTTACAAAGTATTAAATTATAATATGATATAATTTGTATTAAAAATATATACTTTCGTAACATATGCTGAAATTGAGGCGTAATTCATAAGGGGGTGTATATAGGAGAATGCGCCCAAGTGAACGGATTACTCAATAAAGAAAAAAATACGAGGGAATTGAGATGTACTCAGTTCCTGATTTTGGGGGGTTAAAAGAATGTCGGCTAATTTTGCTTATTTAAATACGCGAGATTTTGAATTTATAGCCCAGGAATGGCTTCCTACGGAAACAGTTTTTGCTTATAAGGAGTTTGCTGATTATTACTCCAAGGAGGAAGTCAGATCGGTATTGGAGCCGTTTCGCAAGATGTGTAAAGAGTTGGTCGAGCCTACTAACGAAGATGGCAATGCTAATCCCTGCAGTTTTGCGGATGGCAAAGTAACCACCCCTCCCAGTTTTGGAGGCCTCTTTCATAAACTGCAGGAGGATGGTTGGGGAACCGCCAATATTGATGATGCTGAAGATGCCATGACCATGCCTAATGTGCTTTTTGCTATGTGCCAGGAAATGCTGTCCGCTGCCAACCCTGCCTTCATGCCCTATATTGGACTGACCACTGGTGCAGCTGAACTTATTCAAGCCTTTGGATCGGAAAAAATCAAAGAAATGTTTTTACCTAAAATGATGGATGGAACCTGGGCCGGTACTATGTGTTTGACTGAACCTACAGCCGGTTCCGATGTGGGTGACATTCTGTCCAAAGCCTACCCCACCGACGAACCTGGTGTTTACAAAATCAAGGGTAATAAGATATTTATTACTGGTGGTGACAACGATTTCACCGAAAATGTTATCCATCTGTATCTGGCTAGAATAGAAGGCGCACGACCCGGAACCGGTGGCATTTCGCTTTTTGCAGTACCGAAGCTCTGGGTAAACCCCGATGGCAGTTTGACTGATAACGATGTTCAAACTACCGGTATAGAGCATAAAATGGGACAATATGGTTCTATTACTGCTTCACTGGCTATGGGTGAAAACAATAATTGTCGCGGTTGGTTATTGGGTGACCCTCCGGGTGAAGATGGTAAGGGTCAGGGCATGGCTCAGATGTTCCAGTGCATGAATTATGCCCGGCTGGGTACGGGCCTTCTGGGTCTGGCATGTGCTGCCAACGCTACTTATAATGCCCGCGAATATACCAAAGAAAGGGTACAGGGACGGCCCTTAATGAATCCCAAAGGTGAGCGTATCAACATAATCAATCATGAAGACATTCGCCGTACCCTCTTACAGGGTAAAGCCCATGTCGAGGTTTTCCGGGCTATGATTATGAAGAGCTACTTCATGTTTGATATTCGCTACAAAGATCCGGATGAAGAAAAGAGAAAAGAGGCTAACGATTTTATTGAAGTCGTTACTCCGTTATGTAAGGCTTATCCCACTGATGAAGCCTGGTGGCTGATTGGCGAAGCTATTCAAGCTTATGGTGGTTATGGATATTGCGAAGAATATCCGGTATCCCAGATTGCCCGCGATGTTAAGATTTATTCCATCTGGGAAGGTACCAACTACATTCAGTCCCTGGACCTAATTGGCCGCAAGTGGACCATGAAAAAGGGCTCGGTCTATGCCAAGTGGTTTAAACAGGTGCAGGATTTCTACGAAACCAATAAGAATACCGAAGGCTTTGAAAAAGAATTCGAGAAGTTTGGCAAGGCAGCTGCAGCATTAGCTGAGACCCAAATGGCTATTGGCGGCTATTTTGGTGCTGGCAAATATGGCATGATGCCTTTGTTTGCGCGTAGAATTCTAACCGCTACTTCTATGGTATATGGTGCCTGGTGTATCCTGGAACAAGGTATGATTGCTAAAAAGCGGGCCGAGGAACTGGGACCGGACCACTTCGATTATGATTTTTATATCGGTAAGGTTTATTCTGCTCGTTACTATCTAAATAATGTAGTACCTCAGGTATGGACCATCGCTGATATTGTAAAAGAAGGAGATACATCCGCCCTGGATATTCCTGTAAGTTCGTTTGATTATTAATAATTCCGTAATAAAATCAATAAAGCTGCTGGCTCTTATAGTCAGCAGCTTTTTGGTATCTGTCCCTGGACTTTTTAGTTGGGCAGTTTTATTATGCTTGATTGCTTTGCCAGTTTTTCAGCCAGCAAAGACATTTCATTTACTGATTGCATCATGTTAGCAATATTTCTGGATTGGTCCTCGGTTGAAGCCAGTATTTCCTGGGCGGCGGCTGCTGTTTCCTGGCTTACGGCCGCAATATTTTCCATTTCGCTATTGATACTGTTAGTACTGCGTGTAATTTCCTCGCTGGCGGCTGCTATATTGTGGATTTGCTGATTAACTGGAATTATATGATCCTTCAATTTCAGTAACAAATTTTCATTATTCAAGACTACACCGGTCTGGCTCTCCAGCACTTCCCGGGCTGATGCCACATCTTCTACTACCTGGACTGTACTATTCTGTATATCCCCAATCAATCCATAAATGCTTTGAGCGGTGGTGGAGGTTTCTTCTGCTAATTTGCGAACTTCTTCCGCTACTACTGCAAAACCCCTTCCCTGTTCGCCGGCACGAGCAGCTTCAATAGCTGCATTTAAGGCCAGTAAATTAGTTTGGCTGGCAATATCGGTTATGACATTAACAATCTGTCCTATCATAGCCGATTTTTCCTCCAACTCTTTTATGGATTCGCTTACCCGGGTAATAGAGGTCATGCTTTCAGTTACTTTTTGACTTTGAAAACTAGTATTATTTAACCCATCGGCTACTACGGCTTCAGTTTCCCCGGCGTGAGTAGCAACAACAGAGAATTTCTGCGCCACTTCCTGCGCCAGGTCCGCCATAAAAGCTGCAGATCGGGATGTTACCTGCATATTTACTGCTTGCTCATTTGCTCCCCGAGCAATCTGATCGATAAGGCCGTTCATAGTATGTATACTTTTCGAAGTATTGTCAGCGATTTCGACTGCTTCTTCTGAAGAATGGTTAATCTGAAAGCCGGCTTCTTTAATCTGGCTACCAATAAATCTAAGTTCTAATACCATATGGTTAAAAACATCACGCATTAATGCCAATTGCCCCATGGGCTGATTTGGTGGTACCTCGGCAGTTAAGTCTCCCCGGGCAATCAGATTCGCCTGTTCTACAAGTGACCAGGTAGGATATATAAATTTCCTGGCATTATTATTGGTTGAAATCCATGCTACTACCATACCGGCTGACCAGGCGGAAAAGAAAGATATCATCAAGCCCCGCAAATTAAAACAATCTGCCAAATAGGCCAGCAGTAAACCCAGGATAATTCCAGCAGTAATGGAAGAAAAGGCCATTGTTTTTAATGTATAGTTCAGGGCTATTTTTTTAATTTCTTTATTATCGTTACTCATTCCCTGCCCTCCTATGATTCTGCTTCCAATTGACTGGTATTAAACTTTTCCACTGCGTTTTTAAGGCCTGCGAGCATAGTATCAAATCGCATTATTTCATTATATAAAGATTCCATCTGGGTGGCTTGTTGCTCTGCAATTATAGATATCTCCTGGGTCCGAGCACTGCTTTCCTGGGTTATGCAGTCAGTCCCTTGAGCAGCAGTAGTTACCTCATCGACTGCCCGGCTAATATCCTGGCAACTGGCAATAACGCTTTCCATGTCACGATTTATGTTGTTGAAGTTGTTGACTACTAAAGTAATATACTGCTGGCTTTCAACCATAGCTTTTTCTTGATCGGAAACAGCCCCCCTGGCAGCATTGATTTCATTAATTACCTGGGTTATGCTGACCTGTATATTGCCTGCTAATCCACCTATCTCGTATGCAGCTTTCCCCGAAGCCTCAGCTAGTTTTCTAACCTCTTCGGCCACTACTTGAAAACCTTTACCACTCTCTCCACTGCGCGCAGCTTCAATCGAGGCATTAAGAGCCAGCAAATTAGTCTGGGCAGCGATATCGGTAATAACATCCATTATATTTTTAATTTCACCGCTTTTTGTTTGTAGTTCATTAATGGCAACAATCATTTTTTCTATAACCTGCCGGTTTTCCAGCATCCGAGCTTTCTGTTGATCAATAGCCTGTAGTTCTTCTGCTGCCATAGCCCCGATTGACTGCAAACCTAACGCGGTTTCATTACTGCTATTGGCCATATTATCAACTAATTGAGCAATATTGCCAACCTCCAAAACAATCCTCTGTACGACTTCAGCCTGATCACTGCATCCAGCAGCTATTTGCATCATGGCGGAAGCAACTTCATGCGCCTGTATATTAGCATTATTAACTTGCTCGACCATTTCGTTTTTAACCTTTTCCGTCCCCATAATCCTTTTCTTGGTGGTAAACATGAGGGTAGTGATACCATCTCCCATCTTATCAAAGGCCAGCCGTATAGTATCCATAACCCCATAATTAAGCCCCTTTAATTTGGCATCTAGATTTCCTTGTTCTATACCGCTTACGTACTCTATCATGGAGGCAATAGGAACAAAAAATCTTTTTTTATTTATTAAAGTGGCCAGGAAACCAACCAGCAGGCCACCAAATGCGCCTCCCAGGTACTGAATTATCCAGGCCCTCACATCGGTTAATCCTAATAACCAGGCATTAAGCAAACCGAAAGGGGCGCTCAGAAAGGCGCACCAGAATACAGTTGAAATAGAATAGGATCTGGATATTCGCCGTACCTGCTCTTGACTGTCCATGAACAGTTCCACCTTTCAATCCTATAAATGGTAATCCTTACTATATAATAGTTATATTACCATAGTTAACTAAATAAATTAACTCTTAAAAACTATTTATAATAAGAATATGAATTAAGGCAGGTTTTTAATTACCTGATTCGGAAGGATATATTTGGCTATCCGGTATGCAGATTTATATTATTATGATAAGTGAATCATGACAGGTCAATATTATATTTCTGTACAATATACAAAACCTACTGTTCCCAATCCTGTATGTAAACCTATTACCGGACCGATGGAATGTATGCTAACGGGTACAGAATAGCGGCTTATCAGAGATTGTTTGAGCTGTTGAGCTTTTTCCGGTGCATTAATATGGTGAACGATGATTTCTCTTAAACCGTATTTTTGATGATCCTCTTCTATTATATCCAGCATCCGCTTAACGGCCCTGGATGTACCGCGGGCTTTCTCGAGTAGATGAGTCATACCTTTTTTCATATCTACAGTTAAAATAGGTCGGATATTTAACAGTGATCCCAGTAAAGCAGAGGCAGTTCCTATACGCCCGCCTTTTTTTAAATACTCGAGAGTTTCAGGGACAAAATAGAATCGAACCCGATCACGGGTGTACTGTGCAGCTTCCAGAACTGTTCGAAAACTCTCCCCTGCCTGGGCTAAGCGAGCAGCGGTCAGAACCTGCAAACCCATAGCCATGCAGTTGGTGTAAGAATCCATAATTTCTATCCGAGCTTGGGGAAATTCGTTCAAAATCATTTCTTTGGCTTTCAATGCGGTAGCCCAGGTACCACTCATCGTAGAAGAGATAAAGATTCCCAGAATATCATCTCCCCGGGCAACTATCTGCCGGAAGATTTCATGAATTTCTCCCAGTGAAGGTTGGGAAGAGGTGGGAATACATCCGGTGCTTTCGATTTTTTTATAAAAATAATCATAATCGACTTCAGTTTCTTTAAAAGATTCATCCTTAAAGTGAACACTAAGTGGAATTATGCTTATGTCCAGTTCTTTTTGGGTTTCTAAATTAATATATGATGTGCTGTCGCTTAATATTTTTATTGCCAATTTTATAATCCCTCCCAATTTAACTGTTTTAGTATTCGATATATTTTGCGAAAGTCCTTTATTATTACTTGCCATAAATGTATACTTTTTGCTATAATAAACCATAATAACTTAATCACTGAGTCAGGCTTATTAGCCGGGCCCTAGTGGGCAGCGGAGTTACCGTGGGACTATTATGCAAAGTAACAGTCTAGCGGTAATTTTTTTTAACTGGCAATAAGTAAGATTATAGGGAGTGTTAGTTTTGGATAGATTGACTACTTCTTTTTCTAACTTCATGATTCGTAAAACCCTAAAAGGGGTACCTGCCCAAGGTAATATCGACAACCCTGTTTACAGAAAACAGGTGGCTTATCTAGAGGCCTGGTTTAGTATAATGGGTAATTTTATACTGTCGATTATCAAAGGGGTTCTGGGGGTAATGGTCAATAGTATCTCACTAATTGCTGATGCTGTTCATACCGCTTCCGATGTAATAACCTCCATAGTGGTAATTGCCGGCTTTAAACTGGCAGCCATCCCTCCTGATGAAGAACATCCCCATGGTCATGGTCGCATTGAATTTATCGCCACCCTGATTATATCCATACTTCTGGCAGCGGTGGGGGTTAAGTTTGGAATAGATTCCTATAAACGCTTAATTGCCAATACTCCGGTAGCCGGAAGTTACTTTGTGGTTGTAGTAATGCTGTTGGCCGGGTTATTTAAAGAATTGATGTCTCGTTTCTCGATTGATTTGGGACAGAGAATTTCCTCCTCTACCCTGATAGCTGATGCCTGGCATCATCGTACTGACGCTATTGCTTCGGTATTGGTGGCAATAGCTATTCTGGCTTCCCAGTTCGGATATTACCGAGTAGACGCGATATTAGGATTCTGTGTATCAGGGCTAATTATCTGGACGGCCATAGAAATCTTCCGGGAGTCTTGTTCAAAAATAATCGGTGAAAATGACCCGTATCAGGTAGAGGAGATTAGCCGTTTAGCCCTTTCTATATCCGGTGTTATGGCTACTCACGATATTAGTGTCCATGATTATGGTGCCAACAAAATGGTGGTTATTCATATCGAGGTAGATAAGAATCTTTCCTTGCTGCGGGCACACGATATTGCTGACCAGGTGGAGAATAGTATTAATGAAAAGCTGTTTACCTCAAATACTACTGTACACGTTGACAGTTGTGAGCGGGAAAATTGTTAGGGGGAGTATATTGAGGATAGTGGTAGATGCCGATGCTTGTCCTCGTTCAGTTTTGCAAATTTGTTTCAAACTGGCTGATAAATATGGTTTGGCAGTCTGGACCGTAGCCAGTTTTAATCATAATATAGAGTCCGACCATCATATAGTAGTCGGCAATACTTCCCAGGAAGCTGATCTTAAAATAATGAATTTAACCGAATCCGGAGATATAGTTATTACTCAGGACTGGGGATTGGCAGCCATGGTCTTGGGTAAAGGAGCCAAATGTCTGAGCCCAATGGGGCGCGAGTATAACGTAGCTACTATGGACTTTCTTTTAGAGGAAAGGGAGGTCAAGGCCAAATTACGCCGAGCAGGTGGTAGAACCAGGGGTCCTAAAAAAAGAAGCACTGAAGATGATATGCGCTTTGAGCAGAGTTTAAACAAGTGTATTTTATCTTCCTCACTGTAAAGAAGATGATTGCAAAATCCATAATCAGCTAAACATAACGAGGAAGGGTTCTACCCTTCCTCGTATGCGTTCATCAGGTTGCTACTCCCCCCATCAATTTCCATTAACCAGATATTAATTTTTCACATATGTATTAACAATTAGATTATTATCTGGGGGGAAATTGATTGAGAATATTTAAACGGCAGCCGGTGCGTTCTCCGGTAAATCCCGATTTTATTAAATACCTACAATCATTAAAGCAGAGCGATGGTGTACAGATATCCGGGCGTAAAATGGGCTACATTCCTCATCCCCTTGACTTATCCCATCTTACCGGAAAAAAGATTTTTATTGGTTATAGAGGTGAGGCCCTGCCCTCCTTTTATGATTTACGCCAGAAGGGCAAAGTTAGCCCGGTTAAAGATCAGGGGCCTGCAGGTACTTGCTGGATTTTTGCCACCAATAGTTCCCTGGAATCATGTCTTCTACCGGAAGAGAAATGGGATTTTTCTGAAAATAATATGAAGAATCTTCTGGCTGAAGAATGTCCGCAAGGATATGATCGCTCTTTTGATGGTGGTGGTAACCAATGGATATCAACCGCTTATCTGGCCCGTTGGAGCGGACCGGTACTAGAGAAAGATGACCCCTATAACCCATTTGAGGGTAATTGTAATGTTTTTCCCACCAGGAAGCATCTGAAAAGGGTAGTTTTTATACCTCCTCGAAAAAGCCCTACCGACAACACTAACCTGAAGACCGCCATTATGAATTACGGGGCCGTATTGAGCGGGATGGCTTATGATGATGGTTACTATAATGAACAAACCTCATCGTATTATTCTACTGAAGGTTTTCCTAACCATGCTATCAGTCTGGTTGGCTGGGATAATAATTATAGCCGGAAAAAATTTAAAAGTAGCCCCCCGGGCGATGGAGCATTTATTGTTAAAAACAGTTGGGGGGAAAATTGGGGTGATAATGGCTATTTCTACATTTCCTACTACGATTTCTTCCTGGGTGTAGAAAATGCGCTATTTAGTAAAACCGGAAACCCTAAAAGCACTCAGATTATCCATCAGTATGACCCTCTGGGCTGGATCGGCAGTGTTGGTTTTGAGTCTGATACCGCCTGGTTTGCTAATATATTTGAGGCAGAATCTAATCAAAAAATAAGCGGTTTTAGTTTTTACACCGCTTCGCCTAATTCCAGTTACAGTATTTATTTATATGAAAATATTACGGCAGGAAAACCACGCAGTGGCAAACTGGTGAAAAGTTTAAAGGGAACGGTTGACGAGCCTTCCTATTATGTTAGGAATTTTTCTAACCCTATTGGGGTGAATAAGGGACAAAAGTTTTCATTGGTAGTAAAACTTACCACACCAGATTATAATTACCCGGTCCCCTGTGAAGTGCGCATAGACGGAATAAGCAGTAAGGCGAAATCTAGTCCCGGGCAGGGATTCGTAAGCGCGAACGGTAAAACCTGGTACGATTTGTACGACTTGATAACAGATACTAGTATTTGTTTAAAAGCCTTTGCTGAGCGGAAATAGAGCGTTAGCAAGGATAGCTGAATTCCCATACTTTAAGCTGACCATCCTCACCCGCAGTAACAACGGAATGATGGTTGGGAGTAAATTCGTAACACTTTACCTGCCAGATATCCTCTGGCAACAGGTAAATTTGGGAACCGGCATTTATATCCCAAATACGGACACTGTTATCAATTGCAGCTGATATAGCAAAATTAGAATCTTTAGTAAGGATCAGTGAATTAACTAACCCCCGGTGACCTTTAAGCATGAGCAAATCTTTACCGCTGTCTAGATCCCAGAGAACTATACTCCCATCAGTATTACCACATAGTACATACTGCATGTCATCAGTAGAGCAGATTGAATAAGGCCAGCGATCTGGTAATCCCAACCACATATGGTTCATCTCCCCGCTTAAATCCAACATGCGGAATTCCCTTTTGAAACCGGTGAGCAAGAGATACATACCATCCGAAGACATCCACATTCGGTGAATGGGACCAGTATTAGCCCGGAAAAGATTCATAGGTTTTATTCTCTGTAGATCCCAGAATCCTATAGTCCCATCTAAACTTCCGGACATAGCCAGACGTCCATAAGGTGCAATTCCTACCCAAATGGGTAACGCTGTATGACCACGAAACTGCCTTATCTCTTTACCACTATCTACCTCCAACAAGTGAAGACTATAATCATCAGTAGTGGCCAGAATATAG
>JAAYCQ010000034.1 GCA_012729715.1 Syntrophomonadaceae bacterium | reverse complement strand
TGCGAGGTTAGCTGTCGGACTCGGATCCGGGTTGACCCTATTCCATCCTTATCAGGACAGAAATTCGCCCCAAAAAAATGGTTCCCCCGCGTCTTCAAAGACTTCGGCACCCACCAATAAAATATTTGTTACTACCTATAATAATCTACATATTAACGGATTTACTGTCAATCTCGGTATTTGGCGTTATTGCATGGTAATGCAGTACGTAATCACGATTTAAAGAGAATAGGTACGATATATATATAAATACGGGCATAAACAGTAAGGGGTAAGCTTTGTAGGGGCAGACCCGTGTGTCTGCCCTGCCGAGCAATATATGTCGGTTGTAGGTAGTTTTTATCCGTGGTTTCTATGACCGGTACTGAGCAGGGGCAAAATATTATTAACCTGAGCGAAGATTGAGCCGTACCGGGTATGTGCGCTTGGCATTCATGAGGGTTATTTTGAGTTAGAGGAGCGGGGGGAAGACGAGGAAGATTGCAGCTTGAAGCGACCCTTCTTGGTCATATAACGTCCCACTGCCACCAGAGCTATAATAGCAGCAATTATACTCAGGGTCAGTTTAATATCACGGGTCTGGAACAGGCAAACACCCAGACCGGTATATAAAACTGCTGTGGGAATTTTACCTATAGCCGAGGAGAAAAAGAAGTTCCAAAAGGGAACGCCTCCTAGAGCAGCAGCAACATTTATTATAGGGGTAGGAACTACGGGAACTACTCGGGCTACAACTATGCTCCAAAAAGCCATCTCACCATTCATACGCTTTACATCATAGCCCCAGCGGTCATTTATTTTCTGGGCAGCCCATTCTCCACCCACTAACTTGCAAATCCAATAGGCCAGACAGGCTCCCGCCAGAGCACCCAGCCATGATAATAGAAAGCCCATTTTAAAACCAAATAGCAGTCCTCCGGCGGCAGCTAAAACAACATAAGGAAAGACCGGCAAAGCCGCCTGTACCATGAAAAGAGCAAAGGCTACTAACGGAGCTAATATACCGAAAGCTCGTATGTAATTTATTACCATGGATACGCTCAGGTTGCTAACATTTTGGAAAAAATCCATTTCTATCCTCCTAAAGTCCAATTGAGCAGATTAAGGGATATTTTCAAAATAGCAAGCGATAGCTTATTTGTCAAGATAATGGCCTGGGTTAAAACCTGGAAAACTTGCGAGTTATAAGATTGTAAGCAAGACTCCTGATGGCATTATGGTGTGTTATAATATGGATAACCTGAACAAACGGGGGATAGCATGCAGCTTAATGTCCTGGATTATGCCATTATAGCTATTTTACTGCTCAGTGCCCTGGTCGGTTTAAAGCGAGGTCTATTTCGTGTAATTGGTGGCCTCATGGGCACATTAATTGGTTTGTTGGCGGCCATACTTTATCACCGGGAATTAGCCCTGTACCTGGAAGAGCAGTTTGGCTTTAGTACCTGGTTGGCGGGAGTATTTCAAGAAAAACTGCCCCTCCCTGCTCTTAACCCGGGACTGATCAAAGCACTGGACTTTCCGGCCGGGCTGGCTGATCCTGCTCTTTATCTGGCTACTTCGCTGGTAATAGCTATATCCTTTTTGCTTATCCTCTTGCTGGGAAGTAAGCTGGTACAATTATTATGTGAATTATTAGAAGGCATTTTGGCTCATGGTATCCTGTCCGGAGTAAACCGGGGATTAGGTATGGGTTTACTGGTATTAAAAAACCTGCTGATAATGGCAGTACTGGCGGGAGTACTGGTTACACCCCTGGAACTAGGAGCCCGTATGGGTTTGCCGGGTGCCTTGATTACTACTCAGTATATGCATGATTCATTTTTGCTAGAGCAGCTTCTAAACATCTTTGACTATGTAAAAGGACTATTAGAAAATAAGGTATAAGCAGGTTTAAAGGAAGGGCAAGCTAGTAGGAGTGAGGCGTGAGGAGTAAGGTGTAAGACGTAAGGCACGAAGGTGTAGGGGCGGACCCATGTGTCCGCCCACCAAATTTACTTATTCCTAACCCTTTATTACCCCTCGCCCATAACTCTAGATAATTAATTAAGTTTCTAATTCGAAGTTATTTGCAAGATTGTTTGGTTATTAGCACCTATATCGAATTAATTAAGGAGGTTGAACAATATTGGCTGATAATAAGGAAGGATTAAAACGTAATGCCTGGATGCGTATTGAGGGTGAGGAACTGGAGCGCGTATTCGATTTTAATGAAGGCTATATCGACTTTCTCAGCCGGGTAAAAACGGAAAGGGAAGCAGTCGATTATATTGTAGAACAAGCACGCTTAAAAGGTTTTACCGATATAGATAAGGTTAATCAACTGGAAGCGGGACAAAAACTTATCATCACCGAAAAGGGAAAAATCTGCGGCCTGTTGGTGATGGGAAACCGGCCTCTGGAAGAGGGTATAAACATGGTTGCTTCCCACCTGGACTCTCCCCGCCTGGACCTCAAGGCCCGACCGGTTTATGAAGCTGATGGCGTAGCGCTGCTAAAAACCCATTACTACGGAGGCATAAAAAAGTATCACTGGGTATCCATACCCCTGGCCTTACACGGAGTAGTGGTGAAAAAAGATGGGCAGAAAATAGAGGTTTGTATTGGTGAAAAAGAGGGTGACCCGGTATTTACCATAGCCGATCTGCTGCCTCATCTGGGAAAACAGCAAATGGAAAAGAAGGCTTCGGAAGTGGTAAATGCTGAAGCCCTGAATGCTCTGGCTGGGAGTATGCCATTAAAGGAAGATGAAAACGACAGTATAAAAAAATACCTAATACAATTGCTAAAAGACAGTTATGATATAGAAGAGGATGATTTCACCAGTGCGGAGCTACAACTGGTCCCTGCCTATGCTGCTCGGGAGGTAGGCCTGGATCGCAGCATGGTGGGGGCTTACGGTCAGGATGACCGGGTATGTGCCTACACCTCACTGCAGGCCATACTGGAGGTAGAAAACCCGGAAAGAACCGCTCTGTGCCTGTTTGTGGATAAAGAAGAAATTGGCAGCACCGGCAATACCGGCTTGCAATCATTGTTAATAGAAAATATTATGGCGGAAATTCTGCATAAAGCAGGGCAGCATGATTATTTTATGCTGCGTAAATGTTTGGCGGCATCTCATGCCTTGTCAGCCGATGTTAACGCTGCCGTAGACCCGAATTATCCGGAAGTATTTGAAAAAATGAACTGCAGCTTTCTATCCAACGGGATAGTATTAACCAAGTATACCGGTTCCCGGGGCAAGGCCGAATCTAACGACGCCAATCCTGAATACCTGGGTGCTGTCCGGGCCTTGTTTGATAACCATAATGTGGTCTGGCAGGTAGGGGAACTGGGCAAAGTGGATTTAGGCGGCGGAGGAACCGTAGCCCGCTATATGGCTTACTATGGTATGGAAGTAGTTGATTGCGGAGTAGCGGTAATGGGCATGCATTCACCCTTCGAGGTAGTAAGCAAGGCTGATGTATACATGGGCTACCAGGCTTACCGTGCTTTTATGCAAGAATTCGGGGTTGCTCCTAAGACTAAGCCAGCGAAGAAAAGGAATGTTAAAAGAGCGAGTAAGAAGGAGAAGTAGAATTTTGAATTCTTAATTTTTAATTTTGAATTATGGTGGAAATACTTCGTATTTCTCTCTATTTAATATTTGCATTGAATGCCGGAGTCTGCGTCTACTCTCTGGTCTGTTTTCTAATTAGCTCGATATGAACGCTAATCACACGCAACCATGAAAGCAGCATATAGGGTTGCGGCAAATTGTAATAAAAAGAAATGCTTAAGCATTTCAACGTTAATTAAAAATTCAAAATTTAAAATTCTTAATTAACTAAGGGAGGTGGGGATATTGGAAAAGACCAGGCTTACACAGATGGTCCGGGCAGCCGGGTGAGCGGCTAAAATAGGGCCGGGGGCCCTGGAAAAAATATTACAGGACATGAAAATACCCACTCATCCCGACCTGCTGGTAGGCATAAATACCCGGGATGACGCCGGCATATTTAAACTAAATGAGGATATGGCATTAATTCAAACCCTGGATTTCTTTACCCCTATGGTGGACGACCCTTTTATTTTTGGACAAATAGCTGCTACCAATGCTATTAACGATATTTATGCTATGGGAGGTCGCCCGCTGCTGGCTATGAATGTGGTCTGTTTCCCCCAGTGCGAAGATATGCAGTTGCTAAGGCAAATACTGGAGGGAGGACTCTCCAAAGTAAAAGAAGCTGGGGCATTTCTAGTTGGAGGGCATACCGTAGATGATAATGAACCTAAATATGGCCTGGCGGTTGCCGGTCTGGTCCATCCGGAAAAAATAATCACTAATGACGGCGCCCGTCCGGGAGACCTGCTATTTCTAACCAAACCGCTAGGTAACGGGGTTATTGCTACCACGATAAAAGCGGAGATGGCCTCGGTAGAAGCTTATAATGAGGCTATTGGCTGGATGTCGATGCTTAACCGTAAAGCCTGTGAAGCCATGCAGGAAGCAGGGATAAATGCAGCTACTGACGTGACCGGTTTTGGCTTTATCGGGCATCTTTTTGAAATGGCGGCCGGCAGCAATGTGCAGGTAGAAGTTTATTCTAATCAGATAGAGTTTATGACCGGTACTCTGGAATATGCCAATATGGGGCTGATACCGGGTGGTGCTTATACCAACCGGGAATATCTGGCCGATAAGGTGGAGTATACCGGGGAAATAGACCCGACCGTAAGGGATTTATTATTCTCCCCGGAAACTGCCGGAGGCTTGCTAATATCCGTGCCGGAAAGTAAAGCCCCGCAGTTACTGGCCGCTATGGAGCATAGATCCTGTCGCTGCTTCAATGTAGGGCGGGTAATAGATGAAGGTTTTAAAGCTATAAAAGTGATATAGAATTAGGAAATAATAATTTGGAATTATGGTGGAAATACACCTTATACCCTACACCCTACGGGTACTACTGATGTTCCCGTTGGTCACAATTAAGGTTGCGGGTACTACTGATTATTTAGCCGTATAGCAATGTTTTTTTGTAGGGAACGGCCCCTGTGCCGTTCCGCCGTGGTGCTTTTTGCACTGGAGCAACATTCAAAATTAACCTTTGGGGGAGGATAGATTGGAACGTAAACAATTTAATCTGGGTGATATTGTACGTATGAAAAAACAGCATCCCTGTGGCAGCTATACCTGGCAGGTAATTCGTATGGGTGCGGACATCAAGATTAAGTGTCAGGGTTGCGGCCGGATCGTAATGCTTCCCCGCTTGCAGTTTGAAAAACGTATGTTAAGAATAGAACCTTAAGTTTAACCAGCTCGGCTTCGGGTGCATATAATAGATTATAGAAATGTGCCTTAAAGGGGAGATGAGCATGAAGTTAAGACTTGTTCCTGGCACTTCCTTCGCCATCGGCGACCTGGTTAGCATAAAAAACATGCCCAGGCACGAGCACTTTTGCATCATTGCTTTCCGAGGCGAAAATGGTGAAAAAATAGCCGTATTAAAGGCCTTGTTTAACGATACTTATATAACCGAAAAACCAGTATCTGAATTGGCTAGCCTGCTCATAAAAGGTCGCCTGTAATAACCCTAATATTTTCTTGCATCGAAATAACAATACTGGTATAATCAATTCCAGTCCCTGCTCCGGTAACTACCGGAGCCGTTCCCGTTTACGGGTAGTCCAGAGGGAGGAGGTGTAGCGATGCGCACGTACGAGATGATGTTCGTTCTGAAGCCGGATTTAGCTGAAGAGACCATCGCCGAAACTAAGGAAAGATTACAAAAGATTCTTAATGATTTTGGCGGCGAATATATTGGTGAAGCTGACGGCTGGGGCAAGAGACGGCTCGCATATCACATTGAGGACTATATCGAGGGTATATACAGCGTATGGTTCTTTAATGGTAAGCCGGAAACTGTCGCAGAATTGGACAGGGTAATTAAATTATCAGATCGGTTCCTGCGTCACATGATTATTCGCCAGGACGAAAAATAGGCTGGGGAGGGAAGAACATGTTAAACAGAGTCATATTGATTGGTCGTTTGACCCGCGATCCCGAACTAAGATATACACCCAACGGTACTGCAGTAGCATCTTTCACGGTCGCCATTAATCGCAAGTATAATCGGGAAGAAACAGATTTTATTCCTATTGTAGTTTGGTCAAAACAGGCTGAGCACTGTGCCAACTATTTAGGTAAGGGGCGGCTGGTAGCAGTAGAAGGGAGATTGCAGGTTCGTACTTATGAAGCCAAGGATGGACAGAAGAGATGGGTTACGGAAGTAATCGCAGATGATGTCCGATTCCTGGATAAGGGTGGGACGAGTTCTGGAGGTGGCTCTGAATATCAGGCTAAACCCCGGCAGGATGATTGGAATGACCTGGGACGTGAAGTCAGCCTGGAAGATATTGACATAATGGATACGGGCGCTGAAGATGATGAAGTCCCATTCTGATAGGAGGAAAGAACTTGAAAAAAGACAGGCGCAAAAAAAGGCGGCAGTGCAATTTCTGTGCCGATAAGGTTGAGCATATAGACTACAAGGAAGTACCAAGGCTTCGCCGCTATATTACTGAAAGGGGCAAAATCTTACCCCGCAGAATTACCGGGAATTGTGCCCATCACCAGCGGCAACTAACGGTAGCAATCAAAAGAGCAAGAACCATGGCATTGTTACCTTATACATCTGAATAAAAATTTATTTAAGCCCTCAACTATGGGGGCTTATTTATATGAAGCATTTGCCAAGAAGGAAATACACCTGGCTGTGAAGAAAAAGACTAGCAGGAGGTGTATGTATTGAAAGGGAAGAACAAGGAACTGGATGTAGCCAAAAATCTAAAAATGGTAGATTGGCTGAAAGCTGAGCTGGTAGACTCGGTAGCCGAACTCTTTAAAGCCCTTCTTAAAAACGGAAATGATGCTGTTGCTGATGCTCTGGCTTCAATAATAATTATTTGCTATCTACTGGGACAGCGGGTAGGAGTTAGCCTGCTATCGTTGGATGCTAAAATAAAAGAGAAATTACGGATAACGGTGGATAATTCTCTTGATGGCAGCAATTGGCATAAAGAATTATCAGGTTTATTAATTTTCCTGGAGCAAAACAAGAGGTGAAGCATGCCTGTTTCTATAAAGTATCTTCTCCTAACATCTTTATTATCATTTCTGATGGCAAGTTTCCCCGCATTAACCCTATTAATGGCTATCTTATGGGGTGCTAGCCTGATTATGGCCGGTATCTACCTGGATTTAAAAAAGATGCTAGCTGTTACCGGGGTAAGTATAGCTGTACTATATGCCGTTGCCGGAGTACACGTACCCTTTTACCACCTGGCTTTTTTTGGCCTATCGGCAATAGTAATGAGTATCCTGGCCAATATGGGAAAGGACTATTATCATGTACAGAAATGGGGTTTGGGAGTTGCCCTAATAGGGGTGACCTTATTTACCCTGACGATATATTTTAGTACCGGACAACTTGGGATTCAGGAAATGGAAAAACAATTAAATATATACCTGCAAGAAAATGAGCAACAGTTCGAACAGTCTGGGCTCATTGAACTTTATGAAAAACGGGGTATAAGCAGGGAGGAACTGGAAGATAGTATTCAGCATATGGTGAAGAATTTGGCCTGGCATCTACCTGCTTTTTACTATCTTCAGGCTATTTTGGCAGCATTTTTCATGTTAATTCTGGCTGCTGGTCTGTGCCATAAGGCCGGTTTAGAGCGTCTAAAAAAGAGGCCTTTTAAATGTGAGATTATGCCCTGGCAATTAGCCTGGGTAGTAATTGCCGGTCTGGCTCTATGGCTTTTGGGTCGGGCTCAGATGAACAGCCTTTATTATACCGGTTCCAATATCCTGGTGGTAATGCTCCCCATTTCTGTGTATTTCGGTTTGGCGGCGGTTGTATTTAAACTACAACAACAAAAGCCGGTTCACCAGAAATGGGTTACTATAATTCTGATTATACTGAGTATATTGTTTCTTCCCTCAGCGGTCATATTTTTCAGTGTAATCGGAGTATTTGATGCTTTACTGGATTATAGAAAGTTACGCTTGGAAAAGGAGGACGGAATATGAAGGTCATATTAACTCAGGATGTGAAGAATCTGGGTAAAGAGGGGGACGTAAAAGATGTCTCCGATGGTTATGCGCGCAATTACTTGATTCCCAGGGGATTAGTGGTGGAAGCTACTACAGCCAATCTCAAAGAAAAAGAAGATCAGGCCAGCCGTTTGCAAAAACAAAAAGACCGGGAAAAAACTCAGGCCCAGGCTCTGTACGACCGTCTTAACGGTAAAAGTATAACTATAACGGCCCGTTCCGGCGGGGGCGACAAATTATTTGGTGCAGTTACCTCCAAGGAAATAGCCGATGCCTTAAACAAACAGTTTAAAGTTAAGTTAGACAAGAAAAAGGTAGACCTGGGAGAACCTATCAAACACCTGGGGGAATACCCGGTTAAAATCAAAATTTATCCATTAATACAGGCGGAAATCACCGTGAGGGTAGAAGCAGCAGATTAATTCGGAGGACATTGGAGTGAAGCAGTATTCAATCAAGCACCATGTCAACATGGAAACGCAGCAGGAAACAAAGACACGATTATTATGGCGAACTGAAGCAATATATAAAAAACTGGATACCATCTATGGTACCCAGGGATTGATAATGAAAGCCAGTAAATTTGATGCCATCGAACTCATGAGCTCACCAGTTCTACAGGAACGGGTTCTGGCGCTCAGTCGCATTCTTAAGAAAAACCCCACCTTAAATGATAGGTTTGCAGAGAATCAGATACCGGCTTTGCTGGACGAATTGGAAGAACTCCTAATCGAAAACTTTGCCCGGCGTAAGGTTGAGAATGAACTGGAACAGCGTATTCAACAGAGAATAGAAGAGAAATACAATGATTATATCCGCGACATTAAACTGGAGGTTATCAAGGAGCAGAAATCTTCACCCGAAAATGCCCGCACCCTAAAAAAACTGGGCAAACTGGAGAAAATGGAATACACCCGGCTTAACCGTTCGGCTCTGGATATTCTCAGACCCACCTGTCTGGAGGAGATTATCGGCCAGGATAAGGCGGTAAAGGCCCTGATTTCCCGCTTAAACAACCCCTACCCCCAGCATATTATCCTTTATGGCCCACCCGGAGTAGGTAAAACCACCTGCGCCCGACTGGCCCTGGAAATGGTCAAAGGAAGTCCCCAAAGCGCCTTCTGTGAAGAAGCACCTTTTATAGAGGTGGATGGTACTACCTTGCGCTGGGATCCGCGCGAATCTACTAATCCCCTGTTGGGTTCGGTACATGACCCCATTTACCAGGGAGCACGCCGGGAACTGGCTGAGGAAGGAATCCCGGAACCGAAACTGGGACTAGTATCGGAGGCCCATGGGGGCATACTATTCATTGATGAATTAGGTGATATGGACCCTATTTTGCAAAATAAACTCCTAAAAGTACTGGAAGATAAGCGGGTTTTTTTTGAGTCATCCTATTATGACCCCCATGACGAAAGAATACCACAGTACATAAAACAGATGTTTGAGCAGGGAGTACCGGCTGATTTTGTACTGATTGGAGCTACTACCCGGGAGCGTGAGGATATAAGCCCAGCATTTCGTTCCCGCTGTATGGAAATATTTTTTGAACCCCTGACCCGGGAACACATAAAGCGAATTGTAAATATGTCTGCCACCAAATTACAAATAAATATGGAAAGCAGCGTAAGTGACATTATCAGCCAGTATTGCTGTGATGGCCGCGGGGCCAACAAAATCCTGGTTGATGCCTTTGCCATAGCCCTGAACGAAACCCAACAGCAGGAGGCAACAGTAGAGGTGCGGCAAGAGCATGTATATGAAGCCATACAAAACAGCCGCTTAAGCACCTGCTGCTTGCAGCGGGCCTCAGATGAAGCTGAAATAGGGAAAATATTCGGGGTAGGAGCCTTTGCTTACCAGGGACGATTGATTGAGCTGGAGGCGGTTGCTTTTCCTGCTGAACACCCGGGAGAAGGAAGTATCCGCTTTAACGAAACTGTCGGTTCCATGGCTAAGGACTCGGTATTTAATGCTGCCTCGGTACTGCGCCAGGATAGTGGAGAAAATCTAAAAGACTACGATTTACATATAAACTTTATCGGCGGTGGCAGGGTGGATGGCCCTTCCGCCGGAGCAGCCATATACCTGGCCATACTAAGCGCCATCAAGAAAAAGCCGCTACGCCAGGATGTGGCTATTACCGGAGAACTGGCCCTGCAGGGGAAGGTGAAAGCCGTAGGGGCTCTGCATGAAAAAATCTATGGAGCCCGCCAGGCCGGCATCAAGAAAATGTTGATACCGGCGGAAAACGGGAAAGATATAGCCCAGAGCCCCCCGGGAATGGAGATAATTCCTATCAAATACATAAACGAAGCCTATAAATACGTATTTGTAGAGTAGAACCAGACTGTGGGACAAGGGGACAGGTCCCGTGTCCCAGCAATACTGGGACACGGGACCTGTCCCCTTGTCCCACCTTGACATGGTTTTACCCGTTTGCTAATATTAGCTATCCGGTTAAGCAACAGCAATAAACCAGGGGGTGGCATAGTGGCAGCGGTGGTACTGGTAGGAGCCCAATGGGGTGACGAAGGAAAAGGCAAAATAACTGATTTCCTGGCCCAAAAAGCGGACTGTGTAGTGCGTTACCAGGGAGGAAGCAATGCCGGTCATACCGTAGAAGTAAAAGACGAAAAATTTATGCTGCATTTAATACCTTCCGGCATATTATACCCGGCTACCCTGTGTATTGTAGGTAACGGGGTAGTAGTTGATTTAGAAAAAATTATTGAAGAACTGGCCGGGTTGCAACAAAGGGGAATAGATACATCCAACCTTCGCATCAGTCGCATAGCCCCGGTAGTTTTACCCTACCATAAAAAACTGGATACCCTGGAAGATCGGGATAGTCACATTGGCACTACCAAACGGGGTATTGGCCCTACTTACGCTGATAAAATTAACCGCATTGGATTTCGCATTGCCGATTTCCTGGAGGATAGGGAGATCCTGGAGAGCCGTTTTAAAGCCCAGGTGGAATATAAAAACCGGATTATAAGAGAAATATATCAGGAAGAAGGCTTTGACTGGAAACAACTGCTGGAAGAAACCCTGGAGCAGGTGGGGCAGCTTAAGCCTTATTTGGCGGATACTTCTTATTTAATTTACCAGCATATCCAAGAGGATAAAAAAGTACTGTTTGAAGGTGCCCAGGGGACTATGCTGGATATAGATCACGGCACTTATCCCTTTGTTACTTCCTCCCATCCTATAGCCGGCGGCGCCTGTGTGGGTGCTGGTATTGGTCCCACTTGCATTGATCGGGTGCTGGGGGTAGCCAAAGCCTATACTACTAGAGTGGGAGAAGGCCCATTTCCAACGGAACTACATGATGCTGATGGCCAAATATTGCGTCAGCGAGGCATGGAATTTGGCACCACCACCGGCAGGCCCCGGCGCTGCGGCTGGTTAGATGCTGTAGTTCTGCGCTATGCAGTCAGGGTTAACGGTTTAACTGACCTTGCCATCACTAAACTGGACGTACTGGATGACTTTGCTACCATTAAAATCTGTACCGCCTACCGTTATAAAGGCCAGTTAATATACGAATTCCCCGATACTACCAGCATTCTTAACCAGTGTGAACCTGAATATATAGAACTTCCCGGCTGGCAGCAGGATATTAGCCATGCAACCACTTATAACGACCTGCCCGCCAATGTCCGCAACTACCTGGCCAAAGTCGAAGAACTCACCGGAGTCAAGCAGTCCCTGATTGCCGTAGGCCCCGGACGCGAACAGACCATAGTTAATGACCAACTATATAAGTAAAGTGAAATTGAAACATTAAGCCAGACGTGATAAACTAAAAACGAAATAACATGGGCGCGTAACTCAGCGGGAGAGTGCTACCTTCACACGGTAGAAGTCGTGGGTTCGAAACCCTCCGCGCCCACCATAATGAGATAAAAATAGCGGGGCCCTTAAGGCCCCGCTATTTTATGGGCATTTATAAATAAGCGTTTGCCCATAAATTTGCCCATAATTATTACAAAATTATATCTGAATCCTTCCTCATAACTAAGCTATAACAGTGTATCTTTTAAACCATTTATCCATTCTAACCCTATAACTTGTTGGCTAACAGTATAAGTTATTATAAGAGAAAGGGCTTGGCATCTTAAATCTATGTATTATCAAATAACAGGCGGAAATAGTTACTAGAAAGTACTGGTGATTAACGTTGGGGAGGTAACCATTACCTCAACCATTAGGCATAGGTTTTGTAAACAATAAGGCTAGAATACAATTGATGTTGGACAATTTGGAGATTTAAGATAATCGGGAAAGCGATGTATTTTAAGTATTATATATTTTACAATATGTTAACTTATATGTTAACATTAACATGCAAGTTAAGGTAGCGTTTAACATATAATAGTGGGGGGATAAAATTGATTCTTTCGTTCAATGACAAAGGTTTGTTAAATCCGGGTGACTATGAACTGACCTTTGATGAAATAAGACACTCTATTGTTGTTTTAGGCCCGGGTGATGAACCACAATGGGATACAGCTTGGCGGGAAAAACTTGTAGATAACTTGGAAATTATGGTTAAACAGCTCTTTGCTGTTGGAATCAATGATATTTGAGACTTTTGCATAATAGCAAAAATCGGGTTCTTTGAAACTACAATATAGTAGCAGAGCATACTAACCAGTTAAATTTTGGTTAATACTGCCTTTAACATCAACAAGGTTACTGGATTTATC
>JAAYCQ010000222.1 GCA_012729715.1 Syntrophomonadaceae bacterium | reverse complement strand
CAGCAAAGAACTGCTTCGTGCTATGATAGAGCAGGACATAAAGCCTTCCTGGTGGTGTACCCAGGTCAGGACTGATGCCGCTCGCGATGAGGAACTGCTTCAGCTCATGTATGACAGCAACTGCCGCATGGTTTTCGTGGGGATGGAGTCGGTTAATCCGGAGACCCTTAAAAGCTACAACAAGAAACAGGAAGTAGAGGACATTGTTTACTGTATAGAACGCTTTCACCAGTTAGGTATTATGGTTCATGGTATGTTTGTATTTGGGGCTGATGAAGATAACCTGCAGACCATAGAGGAGACTTTGGATTTTGCTCTCAAAAACCGTATCGATACGGTGCAGTTTCTCATCCTTACTCCTTTGCCTGGCACTAAAACATTTTTTGACCTGGAAAAAGAGGGCAGGCTCTTGACCCGGGATTGGAACCTTTATGATGCCCACCATGTAGTATTTGCGCCGGAACAAATGTCACCTTATAACTTGCAAAAAGCCACCATCCGGGCCTTTAAAAAATTCTTTTCGGTATCCCATATTTTTGATAACCTGTTTACAACCGGGGTTCGCTCCGTAGCTTTCCGGGCTCTGGGTTTCTGGATGGTACGCAAATGGGAAAGGGAAAATAGCTGGTATTACCGGTTTTTACAGGCTTTATCCCGCCCTTCCCTGGAAACCTCCTGGCAAACCCAGATTTCCAAGAGTATTGAGAGGTTTAGGTTGCGTAAGTTAAAATATCTCTGCAGTGAGAAACTTATGGAAATAGAGGTTTCTCACGAACAAGGACACTTTGTAGTCAACTTAAAAGGGTTTTTGAATGATTTCTCCCTGGCTGAAACTTTTAAAACCCTTTCCGCTCAAATTCCTCGTTTATATCAGAATATTACCATTAATTTGGAGGAGGTCTGCTTTGCTTCTGAGAAAACGGCAGTAAAATTTATTAACAAATTAAATCACTTGACCGCTAAAGCCCGGGATATCAAAGTAATCATTTCCCCGGCCAACCGGCGTCTTTTAGACGTTTTGGAGAAGCGAGATATGAAAGTTCCGGGATTTAGCATCCTGGCGTAGGTAGAAAGTAGACCCTTTGTATGTTAAATTAGTAAAATATAGATTGACATTAATCAAACTTGTTGTATAAAATAATATAGATACAACTGACACAAACACAACTAATTCAAATGCAAACTAACATGATAGAATATAGGGTTGATTACAGGGTTACCGGGGCGGTGGCCCTCAGTAAACCAGTGTTTTTATCATTATGCTCCTGTTGGTATGGAAGCATAGTATAAAAATATTGGTTTTTTTCACTTATGAGAAGTTTCAGGGGGAGGAGGGTTTATTATTTTGATACCATTTAAGAACCCGAATGATGATCAAAATGGTGAAAAAAACCATGAACTGCTAAATGACCAGCAGCGCCGGCAGATGCAGCATGAGTTTAAGATTTACATGGAAAAATACTTTAAGCAAAAACTGGGTAAAGGTGTTGACCGCACTAAGATTACTATTTGGGAAGACATGTTAATCATCCGAGGTGAGGGCTTTTTAACTGAACCGGAGAAATTTATCGTTGAAACTGAATCCGGTAAGGATGTGGTAAATGCAGCCCGTATGCAGGTGGCGAGACAGCATTCTATTGATAATCTAGCTTATTTTGAAGAGAGATTGGATGCCCAGGCAGTTCACCAGGTATACCAGATTGAGGCGGAAAAAGATTTTTGGATGCATGTTGTAGTCTTTAACCGGGTATTAACCTTATAACAAAAACATAATCCAATATATTTGGTTGATTAAGGAGAAACCTTATGGGTGGCTCCAAGGCAAACCGATGTTTCTATGTGCAAACTTTTTAATACACATAAAGGCATTGGTTATTTTTTTTGTTATAGGAGGTGAAACAGAAAACATTCCTTATTTTTTACTTAAAAGAATTATTAGAGGAGGAAAAATGTAATGAGTGATACCATGAAAGCGCTGGTTTATCGGGGACCTGAAAAGATAGCGGTGGAAGATGTACCGATGCCAAAAATTATCGAGCCCGATGACGCTATAGTTAAAGTAACCACCTCCACTATTTGTGGAACTGACATTCATATCTGGCATGGTGGTATGCCGGAAGTCGCACCGGGCAGAATAATCGGTCACGAATTTGTTGGAGAAGTTGTGGAAGTAGGCCCGGCAGTCCGGAATAACAAAGTCGGAGACAAGGTTGCCGTTTCCTGTGTAACTCAATGCGGCGAGTGCTTTTATTGTGTAAGGGGAATATATTCTCATTGCACCACCGGCAGCTGGATATTTGGTTACATGATAGACGGATGTCAGGCCGAATATGTAAGAGTCCCTCATGCCAACCTGGGAATGTTCACCATTCCGGATGGGCTTACTGAAGAAGATGTGCTATTCGTAGGAGATATTCTGTCCACCGGATACTTTGGGGCTGAGCAAGGCCGCATAGAGCCGGGTGATACGGTTGCGGTTATGGGCGGCGGACCGGTTGGAATGTGTGCCATGACTACCGCCAGACTATGGGGACCTGCCGAAATTATTGCTGTTGACATCAACCAGGAACGCCTGGATTTCGCGGTGAAGAATGGTATTGCCGATATAGGAATCAATCCCAATACAGTCGGTAATGTCGGCGATGCAATTAGGGAACGGACCGGGGGGCGTGGAGCCGATGTTACCATTGAAGCCAACGGATTCAAACCCACCTTTGATATGGCAGTAGACAGCGTCAGACCAGGCGGAACTATTTCCCTGATAGGAGTTTTCGAAAAACCTCAGGAACTGGCTATGAATACCTTGTGGATTAAGAATATCAGGATCAGCATGGGGCTGGTAAACGCCAACCGGATTCCAGAATTAATCAAATTGATTCAAACCGGGAAAATTAATACCAATTACTTGATTACCCATCGTGCCCCCTTAAATGACATCCTTAAAGGGTACGATGTTTTTGGCGGCAAGAAAGATGGTTGCCTGAAGTGGGTAGTTACTCCCTATCAAAAATAGATTAAACAAATATTTACCGGGTAAATAAATGTTTATTATAGGCCGCAGCACTCCAACCGTAATAAGATGGAGTTAAGGTAATTCATATTACCGTTCACAGGATTCATGTTCAAAGGTCGGAAGCCTCCCGTAATCGGGGGGCTTCCGACCTTTTAGAGATGGGAATGATTGCAGGAATATAGGAATTTTCCTGGGTGAGGATAAATTTACTGAAATTAAACCTTACCTGCGGTCAACTGGTGGTGAACCTAAGTATAACCAACGTCTAAAAGCAGGCTACTCCATAATAAAGGAGGCATTTACCAGGATTGAATAGTTGCCGGGGTAGTTTCATGTTATTAATCTATCAAGGGGTCCCGGTCTTTAGTTATTGAAGAAAGGACACGATAGAGTCTATTAAGAGCTTCATCGAGGGCTTGACTGGCGGCCAAAACCTCAGGGTCAGCAAAATTATTAGTTAATGTGACGAGCTCCTCCAGATGTTGGCGTAATGTTTCAACCTGGTGCACTATTACTATATTATTATTTTTTAGAATTTGCAGGTCTCTGGTAATTCCAGGCGCCTGGTCGGTATTACTAATATTGTCCTCCTCAACAAGTACTTGTGCGGCTCTGGCCAGGGGTGTAATCATCTTCCTATATTTCTCCTCTCAACATAATAAAAAGCTACCTAGAGTGCAGAATAATTACCTGTCATCCATAAAAACATAATCTTCAATCGATAATCCTTCCTGTTTGCATAAGACATAAATACCGCTCCATAACTTGGCTCCTCCCTGTTTTTCCCCTCGAATTATCCGATATAAATAGGAGTAGTTTATTCCCAATCGTTTTGCCAGTTCGGGAATTGACCAGTTTCTGGTTTCTGCCAGTTGCATTAAAGCAGAACGGTTTACTTTCATAAACGACCACGCCTTATCTTGTCTACTGACAACATTTAGTATATTTTATCATGACCGCAGACAACGGTCAACCATTTATGTCAGGTTTTAACATTATTTTTCATTACAAAATTGTCTGCAGGCAATAAATCGTATAGAATTGTAGAAAGGTCTGGGAGGGATTATAGCTGGGTTTTAATAAAGAAGAGTTTGCTGCCATGCTAATCTTAGCTAAGGGCAGCAGATCCATTAATAAATTCGGAAATGATGCCGGGGTAGATCCGGGATATATATCACGGTTACTGCGTGGATTGGTAAAAAATGCCCCAGGTGCAATAATAATTAAAAAGCTGGCTGATGTGGCATGGAACGGTGTTAGTATCCAGGATTTGTTGGGTGCGGCGGGATATATTAATCCAAGTGAAAACCCTGATGACCAGGTTGATTTACGTGGGTGGGAACAGCTTCAGCAATGGCAAAGAGTAATTGAGGAAGCGGATCGTTATAATATTTCACCCGAAGATGCCCTGGATTTTATTACATCATTGGGCAAATCCATGGCTCGGATGAGAAAAGGCGATTCTTAAAACAATTAGAAATTATGCAACTATAAACATATACTTGATTCCACTGCAAAAAGGTATAATGTGCTAGTTTGGATGCATAAATATTCCGTCGCCAAGACTCCACATGGGAAACACCAACTGCTCGTTTTGCGTCTCCAGGGGGACGTTCCAATTCCGCATCCGTGCAGAGCGTCACTCTCGCCCCGTCCATGGGGCTCGCCCCCTTCCGCCGCTTCACCTCGCAGGGTGT
>JAAYCQ010000221.1 GCA_012729715.1 Syntrophomonadaceae bacterium | reverse complement strand
TCTCCACCGGCGTACGTCCCAACGTAGAACTGGCCCAGGATGCGGGGATAGAAGTTGCCCAGGGTATAGTAGTTGATGATAATATGCGCACCAGTGTAAGCAACGTTTATGCTGCCGGTGATGTGGCTCAGTTCGGGGAAAGGCCGGTAGGATTATGGCCGGTGTCCATGGAAATGGGCCGGATAGCCGGAGCCGCAGCTGCCGGTGATTGGGTGGAATACAAACAACCATTGATTTCAACCATGCTGGCAGCCTTTGAACGGGAGATATTTTCCATTGGTGAGGTTAACCTGCCGCCGGACGAGTGCCGCATAGTGGAAATAATAGACCCGGTAGAGAAATATTATAAGAAGAGCTATATAAAAGATGGTGTGCTGGTAGGGGAAATAATCATTGCCCCCAAAGTTGATACCAGCGAATCCATGCGTAACCTGGGACGTGACAAGAGCGGTAAGAAACACTACAAAAGTTGGAAATGCCGCCTATGCGGCTATATCCATGAAGGGCCCGAACCCCCAGATATTTGTCCGGTATGTGGTGCCCCTAAAGATATGTTTGACCCAGTAGAATAAACAACAAACCCCGGCCTCTGCAAAGGGGCCGGGGTTTATTATAGGGAATTACTTACTAGCGAATATAAACTTTAACCGTTCTCATACCCCAATTATTAGCCTCGAATTTAGAATCAAAGAAGAGGTCGATCCGGTTGCCCTGGATAGCTCCGCCCTGATCAGCAGCTATAGCTTCACCATAACCCTCCACATAGAGTTTGGTGCCCATCGGAATGACATTAGGGTCAACGGCTACAACCCCACGGCTCAATGGGATGCCAATATAGGAAGGCTGTCCGGCGTAAGGATAGTTTTCTTCGGCAGCTTCTGTATACCCTGTTGCCACCATGGTAAAGGTTCGGGTGTATCCACGAGATACCTGGGGCTGCGCTTTTCTTTCCGGGGTAGAAACCCGGCGAGTTGGTGTAAAGTTAGATGCAATCTGCACTTTCTTGACGGGCTCTTTTTGCTGGTTGGATGAGCTAATTAAGGTAATTTTCCTGGCCTCTTGCTTTTCTTTAACCATGTTATCGAAGGTAAGAATCGTTTTATTGCCGGAATTGATATCCATCTGAGCCACCTGCTGTTTATTTTCGGTCCCAGGTATACCAGAAGCCCCAGTCTGAATAGAGGCCAAGCTAAAAACTGCAAATGCCAACATTATAACAACGGATATTATTTTATTTTTCATAAAAGTCTCCTTTCTAAACTGATTGGGGACTATCTGCCAGCCAAGGCTTTAGTAAAACGTCGTACAAAAAGTTTAGCAGTTTGGCACCGGGGACAGCAAACAGCCTGAAATGCCTGTAAATGGGACATGTTATTCTGAGAAGGAAGCAAGCCGGGCATAATGCCCTATGCTCAGCTATCTTTTACGATCCAGCCAGAAGGGATAAATAACCATTCCGATTGAAATTTTCCGCTTGTTAGAACTTAAAGAAGGGCAAAAACTGATAGTGGAAGTAGAAAATGACCGGACAATAATGAAACCACGACCAGAGAGTTTAAGCAAAGCCCTTATGGGTAGTACCCGTGGATTATATGGTCGTAACGCAAGCGAGGTTGACGAATATGTAGAAGCGGAACGTGACACATGGCCAGAATAGAACAATTTGTTGCAGATATTTCCACACATACCAATCTTATGCTGGACACTAATACTATATTTATTTAACCCTGCGTAGGTGCGCAGTCTCAAGCTGTAACACATCGACCTTAGCTTCGATGCGGTCTAAGGTAGACATTATACGCTCGTTTACATCGTTCTGTACTTCCCGGGCATCAAATAATGCCCTAACTTTTTCCGTAAGCTCATTTTCCATGCGTACCTGTGATTGGCGAATGTCTTTAAACTCCCCGCTCAGCTCATTAACTTGCTTTGCGATCATGTTCTGCCCCTGTTGCATGGACTCCAACATTTTTAAAATCTTTTCCTCGTTATTCATCATCTTTCCTCCCTCCCTTGTCCTTTAAGGCCCATATAATCGTTATAGCCGTCTCTATATCATTCTTGGCGGCTTTACGCCCCAAGCTTTTGGATCGGTTGTCCGGGGAGTGCTTTTCAACCTCCCTAAGGTTGATTTTACCAGTTTTTTATCTTTAAAATCAATCGTTTCAAGCAACCGATAGGCGATGGTAAATAGGGTGCATGACTTACTACCAACCGTTACCCATCATCCACTTCCCGGCATTTCTTAAATCCCACAAATTATAGAAAGATATCATATATTTAAAGGGAAATAGCAACCTATGTCAAATTCCTATAGGAAATACTGCCATAAATTTATTTGCAAGTTATTTAATGACAATATTATGTTGCTTGTATATCTTAATTGAGACTTTTGCATAATAGCAAAAATCAAGTTCTTTGAAACTACAATATGGTATTAGAGCATAGTAACCGGTTAAATTTTGGTTAATATTGCCTTTATCATCAACAAGGTTAATGGATTTGT
>JAAYCQ010000220.1 GCA_012729715.1 Syntrophomonadaceae bacterium | reverse complement strand
TTTGCCCATTAATAAAATCATCTTACGGTTTTGCCGCTACCGATACCTGCCCATTTTTTCATTTTTCTGATTTGGTTATTGGTGAAACTACCTGTGATGGCAAGAAAAAGATGTTTGAGATTATGCAGGACATCAAGCCGGTATATGTAATGCAGTTGCCTCATTTGCATCAGTTGGATGCTGCTCTAGAACTATGGGCAAAGGAACTGAGGCGTTTGCGTTCTACCCTGGAGGAAGAACTGGATGTAGAAATTACTGATGAAAAGTTGTGGGATGCTATTAGGAAGGTAAACCAAGAGACTATAGCAGTTAAAACTATTTGTGATTTAAATAAAATTGATCCACCGGTACTAAGTGGACTGGATTTACTTACGGTTACCTGGTCGCGCAATTTTAGCAGCGATAAGGGAAGTCTTGTTACAATGCTTGAGGAACTACAGCAAGAACTGGTTGCCAGCCGGGCGGCGCAGGGTGGTACCAAAAAGCCCCGGGTACTGCTCACCGGTTGCCCGGTCGGCCTGGGTTCCGAGAAGGTTATTCGCCTGGTGGAAGAAGCCGGTGGCTTAATTGTAGCAATGGAGAATTGCTCCGGTTACAAGACTCTGGAATTACAGAGTGATACTGAGTTAAATGATCCGATAGTTGCATTAGCGCAAAAATATATGGAGATACCTTGTTCCTGTATGAGTCCCAACCCTTACCGGTTTGAATTATTGGAGCGCATGTTGGAAGAGTTCCGGGTAGATGCAGTTATTGACCTTACCTGGCAGGCCTGTCATACTTACAATGTTGAAGCCTTTGCGGTGGGCAACATGGTTCGAGATAAAGGGCTTCCCTACCTGCACCTGGAAAGCGATTATTCCTCTTCCGACCTGGAAACACTGAAAATACGTATTGAAGCGTTATTGGAGATGGTGGGCTAATGTTGGTAGTTGGTTTAGATATAGGTTCGGTGGCAGCTAAAGGGGTTATGCTGGATCGGGGCAGGATGCATCGGGCCATGATACCTACCGGTTGGAGTCCGCGCGATGCCAGTGAAGCACTTATTTGTCAATTACTGCAGATGTCCGGACGCGAACGAGAACAACTGGACGACATAATTGTAACCGGTTATGGCCGTATAGCAGTTGCTGATGCCGGTCAGGTGGCGACTGAAATTAAGTGCCATGCTCGGGCAGTGGCCCAGCTATATCCGCAGGTAGGGACTATAGTTGATATAGGCGGGCAGGATAGTAAAGTAATAAGGGTTAATGAACAGGGTCGGGTAATTGATTTTGCCATGAATGATAAATGTGCTGCCGGGACCGGTCGTTTTTTACAGGTTATGGCCAATGCCCTGGGCCTGGACGTAAGTGAATTGGGGGAACATGAAGACCCCAATCATATGGTTGCTATTAATAGTATGTGTACAGTATTTGCTGAATCCGAAATTATTGGCTTACTGGCCCGGGGGACCTCCAAAGCCGGGATAATTGCCGGCCTGCACCAATCCGTAGGCAGAAGGGTAGCCGCCATGGTTAGAAGAATTGGTATAGACGGTGAGGTCGCCTTTACTGGGGGAGTAGCTAAAAACCCAGGTGTACGCCGGGCTCTGCAGGAGGAACTGGGGTGTCAGTTGTTAATACCGGAGGGATGCCAGTTTACCGGGGCTTTGGGTGCGGCATTACTGGGACAGAATAGTTAATGATGTCGATAGAAAGGATGTTTATTCATGGGTAAAGTAGTGGATGCCAGAGGACTTACTTGTCCCCAGCCGGTTATCATGACTAAAAAAGCAATGGAAGAACCCGGGGGTGAGGAGCTTACTACCATTGTTAATCAAACGGTGGCCCTGGAGAATGTTAGCAAGTTAGCAAAAAGCCAGGGATACGAATTTGAAGTAAAGCAGGAGGATGATGACTACTACATCCATATGACCAGGGTAGGTGGCAATGATGAAGATGCCGGCAGTAAAGGTGAGGATATAGCTATAATGATACGCAGCAATCTTTTTGGTCAGGGTGAAGCCGAGCTGGGTCAGGTGCTGATGAAAAGTTTCCTGTTTACTTTAACTGAACTTGATGCCCAGGTAAAGCATATCATATTCATGAATAGTGGCATCTTCTTAACTATTGAAGGGTCTCCCGTTCTTGATACTCTGAAGGTTCTGGAGAACAAAGGGGTAGAGATTCTTTCCTGTGGTACTTGCCTGGATTATTATCAGTCCAAGGACAAATTAGCAGTTGGCAGTGTTACTAATATGTACACCGCCCTGGAAATTTTGACTACTACCGCCCGCAGTCTAACACTTTAATTATTAGGTAGTTTACTATTTTATTTAGCCAGCGCATAAATATAGCGAAACAATACTTTTGTGCGGAAGGAACATTGATTGATGATATACATGGATAATGCCGCAACATCATTTCCCAAACCAGAAAGTGTATATACTGCGGTTGACCACTTTAATCGCTGCCTGGGGGGGAACCCGGGGCGGGGAAGCCATCATGCAACCCTAAAGGCGGGATCAATCTTGCTTGATGCCCGGGAAGCACTCTCCCGCTTATTTAATATAAAAGACTGTGAACAAATTGCTTTTACCGCCAATGTAACTGAGTCACTAAATATAGCCCTGAAAGGGTTCCTGCATCCCGGTGACCATGTAATAAGCACCAGCATGGAGCATAATGCCGTAGCTCGGCCCCTTTATACTCTTTCCCAACAGGGGGTAGAATGGACCGCGGTAGCCTGTGCTGCCGACGGCAGTTTGGACCCGGACAACATTCGCAAGGCTATTAAGCCCAATACCCGTATGGTTGCTATGTTACATGCTTCCAATCTTACCGGGACGATTATGCCGATTGCCGAAGTGGGTAAAATCTGCCGGGAAAACGGCCTGGTTTTTCTGGTTGATAGTGCTCAAACGGCAGGAGTGCTGCCGCTGGATATAGAAGCTCAATATATTGATTTACTTGCCTTTACCGGGCATAAGGGATTACTTGGTTTACAGGGTACCGGCGGACTTTATGTATCGACCGGAATTGAAATAACCCCACTTAAAGAAGGTGGGACCGGGTCTTTTTCCGAACACCTGCAGCATCCGGAATTCATGCCGGATCGGTTGGAGGCCGGAACCCCTAATACACCGGGAATAGTTGGTCTCCTTGCCGGGGTAGAATTTATCTTGCAAACAGGGAGAGAGAATATACGCTGTCAGAAACAAGAGATTACAGAAATGCTGCTGGATGGCCTTCGAGAAATTAAGGGGATAAAGATATATGGCCCGAGTGACAGTGAAAAACAGACAGCAGTAATTGCATTTAATATAGATGATGTGGATTGCGGAGAACTCAGCATGCAGCTGGATTACCAGTATGGTATAGTAACCCGCTCCGGATTGCACTGTACCCCATTGGCCCACCAGACCATCGGTACCCTGGAAAGAGGGTCCTGCCGGCTTAGCCCCGGGTACTTCACCACCAAAGAAGAAATAGAGACGGTTATCAAAGCCGTACATGATATAAGCAAACAAACCGGGGGCTAAAAACCCCCGGTTTTAAACATACATCAGGAAATACGCGTAACAATTATTTTATAATAATCCACCGTGTTAATCCTTATGAAATCCGCGCGAGCGAAGCGAGTTCGCATCCATAGTCTATTCTCTTATTAAGGAATAAAATTCATCTTCCGCGCCTGCCATTCTAACCAGGGGCGGAAATCAGGATGGGCGATAGACATCAATTCCTTTACCCTGGTTCTTAAATTTTGCCCCTTCAAATCAGCCACCCCATATTCGGTTACTACATATTGAACTTCGGTGCGGGAAACCGTGGTAAACATACCATTACTCAGGCTGGGTACTATCTTTGATTGCACTTCTCCATTCTTATCGGTATAGGTTGAATAAAGGGTAAGGAAGGACTTGCCCCCTTTAGAACGCCAGGTTCCTTGAACAAAATCAAGCTGTCCACCCGTACCGGTATACTGCATAAATCCAATCGACTCAGATGCACATTGCCCGCTTAGGTCAACTTCCATGGTCCCGTTTACCGATATCATATTATCATTTTTACCGATAATGTAAGGGTCGTTAACAAATTTAGTAGAATGCATCTCTACCATGGGATTTTCGTGGATAAAGTCATAGAGCTTTCTGGTACCCAGGGCGAACGAACCTACCCATTTATAAGGCATAAAATTCTTCTTGTTGCAGCTTATTACACCGGCATCATAAAGGTCTACCATACTATCTGTTAGCATCTCCGAATGAATTCCCAGGTCTTTTTTATCCATAAGGAAATTGGCCAGTGAGTTAGGCATACTGCCGATACCAATTTGAATACAGGAGCCATCTTCAATCATTTCCGCAATAAAACGACCAATTTTTTCATCCTTATCAGTTATTGGTATGTGAGGCAGTTCAACCAGGGGAATGTGATTTTCAATTACTGCAGTTACCTCGCTGATATGTACCTGGTTATTTCCGTAGGTACGGGGCATGTTTTCATTGACTTCTACAATAATCACTCGGGGATTACTAACCTTGGCTGCTTCCCAGCCCCAGTCCACATTACAACCGGTGCTGAAAAAACCGTGTTTATCCATGGGTGATACTACCATAGTGCAAACATCAACCTCACGGCAGCGGGAAATCATATCTACCGTCTCACCCAGACGGCAGGGAGTATAAGTAAACATACCCTGACCTACGCCATGGCGGGTCGCCGGTGCCACGAAACCTGAATCAATAGTTACTTTTCCCACCAGATCCGGGTGATATAAGTCAAACCATCTTACATCAACACCGCTCACGTAAAGGATATCAGTCAAACCACCTTCGCGAATTCTTTTGGCTACAGCATTGACCAGACCTAAAGGCTGCCCATTGGAAAGAGGTGCCACTATACCGTCGCCGGATTCAAACAGTTTAGCCGCTTCATCGGCGCTCATTAACTTTTGTTTATATAATTCCTCCCATTTATTCACCATATTACTCATCATAACTCCCCCTTTTAATGTCACATGTTCCAAGGAACCTAAAATATAGATTGGAACCTCCTATTTACCCTGGAATGATGCTTTGCGACCTTCCAGGAAAGCTAACATGCCTTCTCTTTGGTCTTCGGTGGAAAAGAGATAGGCAAACTTTTCTTTTTCCATCATTAGCCCGGTATGAATGTCCACATCATAACTTAAATGAATTAGTTCTTTGGCCGAATGCAATGCGACAGGTGGTTTCCTGGTCAATTTTCGAGCCAATTTAAGAGTTTCTGCTTCCAGATCTTCGAGTGACACCAGGCGGTTTATAAGTCCTAATTCCCAAGCCTTCTGGGCATCAAAAATCTCGCCTAGAAAAATTAGTTCCTTGGCTTTACCTTCACCTACCAGACGGGTCAATCTCAAGGTGCCGCTGCCGCCGGGAATAATTCCCAGGTTAATCTCCGGCAGGCCAAAAACGGCATTGTCAGCCGCGATGCGAATATCGCAGGCCAAAGCCAGCTCACAACCACCCCCCAGGGCGTAACCAGAAATAGAAGCAATACTAGGTTTATCCAGCGCCATCAGCATATTCATTCCCTTTTGTACCTGGGTAATATATTGGTGTGCATCCTGAGGAGAATAATTTACAAAGCTTTTGATGTCTGCACCGGCGGCAAACGCTTCTTTATTACCCTTAACTACCAGCACCCGAACAGAATCATCTTTAACCATATCATCCATGGCATGCGATAAATCGAGCAGGACATCTTCATTAATAGCGTTTAAGACTTCGGGTCGGTTTAATTGCACCGTGGCAATTCCAGAGTCTTTGGTGTAAACAATAGTTTTAAAATCCATCCCCATACCCCCCTTTGATTTCTAACCTTCAGCTATCCTCTCCCCGGTAGTTGCGGTAATAATTAAAATATTCGGAAAATTTGGTTGCGACAAAGAATACAACGTTTAACACATTTAGAAAGGATACCAGGATGGAATACCGGGAGTGTAAATAACAGAAGGCTTAATTACATTTAACTGGTAAATAATAAAATTGTCAATAGATTCCACATATATGTTTTTCGGCCTAGAATTCTATTGTTAGTTTATATGACTGGTTTAACTTTTTCATTCCGTAATCTTTTGGATTGCCGATTAAGTAGAGGGGCTATGAGTGAAGGGTAAAGGGTAAGTGAGTAAGGGGTAGGGGAGAGGAGGCGAGGAAGGAAAGAAGTAAGGTCGGGTTATATTTGATAGATGGTTGACCTCGGTTTAGGAATAATAAATCCCTATTCATCTGTAATGATTAGATCAGGTACAGGGTACGAGGAGATGCCGGGACCGGGTAATAAAAAACAGTGGACCTATTGGATCCACTGTATGAGGAAATATTAAATTAAACGCCGTCTATTTTAAGATTGGCCCCGGCATGGGCAACACGTTTTTGGAGAAAGCGGTGTTAAGAATAATTGCTGAAGCTACATATATACCCAGAATGCCTCCGATTAACAGGAAAGTACCAGCTATAGGAGCAAAGTCGCGGGAAATTAACTGCAAATCCATAAAAGCTACAAAAAATACGGCAACATCCAGGGCCAAAACAACCAGGCTCATTACCAGGGGGGATTGTTTTAAGTAGGCTGGAGTCCACATAACTAAGACTATCCAAAGAACCAGCCAAGCCCATCCATCTATCCTCGCATCTATAGCCCAACCATTGGCAGCAGCGAAATACTTAAAGATAAACTCCAGGCCCCCTACCAGCATAAAGAATGCGGAGAAGAAGAGAAAAACATTACCGCCGGTAGTATGACCGCCTTTTAAATCAACTATTCCAACGATAATTTGTACAAAGAAACCTCCCAATAACCAAAAACCCAATAAGGGGATGCAAGAATGGTCTACCTTACCTGCCAGGAGCGCATAAAAGCAAAAACATGCTATAGCCAGCGCTACCAAACCGGCCGGTGCAGGACTTGCCCAGCCATTATGCTCGTTAGACGACATTTATTACTCCTCCCTCTCTTAACATTTAAAACCTGATTTAGAAATCAAAGATACTCTCCATCACCCCCCCGAGGATAAATTTGCCTTAAAGGTAAAGACACTTTACCTGACAAAGCCGCTATAAATTAAAAACAATACCAAGGGGAAAACATGTTACTGCATCCAAGCCGAAATCCAGTTTATCTATAGGAAGGGAGTATTACAGAAAAGGTAAAATTAACGGAGATACAATCAACAGAATATTCAGGCTACTTATTTGAATAATAGCAGTATTAAGCGATAAATGTCAATATAAATATATAGGTGTTACAAAATGTAAAAATATCTAGAATATAGTAGAGAATAGGCGGGGCTATTCCTGACTTTGTTAAAATTCAGTCGGCAATTGTTCCATGTATTATGAATTAGCTGCATGTAAACATAGCTGGCTATATTATAAATGCAATAGTATTATAATGCTGTATTGGTCGAACTTGGGGGGGCGATTGACTATAACCTTTGATAATATATAGAATACATAGGAGGAATTTGCAAAGGCACATGGAATGTTTAATAAATGAATTTATAGTCAGTATATGAGTTTTGAACAAAATGATTAAATTCTAAATATAGAAGGAGTTGCTAATGAAAAAAATTGCAGTTTATGGCAAAGGCGGTATAGGAAAGTCTACTATTACCAGTTCACTTGCGGCAGCCATCTCTATGCTTGGGTTCAAGGTTATGCAAATTGGCTGTGATCCCAAGGCTGATTCGACACTCAAGCTTACGCGGGGTGAGGCAGTAATGCCGGTTATGAATTATCTTAAGGAAAAAGGCTATTATCCATCATTGCAAGATATCGTAGTAGAAGGATTTAATGGAATCCTGTGTATAGAAGCGGGTGGTCCTACTCCGGGAATCGGATGTGCAGGTCGGGGCATCATAGCTACTTTTAACATTCTGGAAGAACTGCATGCCTTTGAAGTATATCAACCCGATATTGTTTTTTATGATGTACTTGGCGACGTGGTTTGCGGAGGCTTTGCTATGCCTATTAGGGAAGGTTACGCGGACGAAGTGATAATAGTAACCTCGGGTGAGAAAATGGCGCTTTTTGCAGCACGTAATATCAAGACAGCTATTGATAACTTTGCTGACCGTAATTATGCTAGCTTGCGAGGCTTAATTTTAAATAGGCGTAATATGCCGGATGAAGGCAAAATAGTCGGTACATTTGCCGAAGAACTCGGAATCAAAATCATAGGCGACATTCCGCGCGACAATAATATTGCAATATTCGAAGAACAAAACCAAACGGTAATTGAAGGGAACCCCGAACTGCCGATCTCACACATTATTATGGATATTGCACAGAACTTGGTGGCAGAGGGGGGCGGGCAATGAATGGGCAAGTTTTTTCTTTGCCTATTACGGAAGTTGGAGAATGTGATTTAAAGGGCAGCCCTAAATTGAGTCCCCAAAATTATATGCATTATTGCTCGCCGGGTTCAGGGGGTTGGGGCATTATCCGAGTTGCTTTACTGGTACCGGAATCGGTAATGCTTTTTGTATCGCCTGCAGCATGTGGCCGTCATGGGGCAATAGCGGGTTTTCACTTGGGATTTAAGAAAAGGCTGTTCTTTTTACAAATAAGCGAAAATGATGTTGTTACCGGGCAGCATCTGGATAAAATCACTCTGGCTACAGCGGAAATATTAAACTCTGTAAAACCCAAACCCAGAGCAATGATTATATGTTCAACCTGTATTGATGATCTGCTAGGCTCGGACTACGATACGATTTCCACAAGAATTGCTAAAGATTATGACATAGCGGTCAGGCTGTGCCGAATGGATCCTATCACAAGGGAAAGGAAAACTGCCCCGGAATTTTCAGTCCAACAGGCAATTTATGACTTTATTCCTCATTCGACTACCAGTGACAGCGGTGTAAATATTGTTGGGTGTTTTGCTCCGATTGAGGAGGACAGCGAGTTTTACGAAGTACTCTGCCGAGCTGGGATAAATAAAATCAGACATATCGCAGCCTGCTCAAGTTTGGAAGAGCTATATTCGATGGGATGCTCGACACATAATATTCTGCTAAAACCAGCCGGCCGCCTGGCTGCACAGGATATGGAAAGGAAACTGGGGCTTCCCTTTTGCTTTGAGCCGGTAGTATATGGGATGGATAATATTACGGGAGCTTATAGCAGGCTGGAACAATTTCTGGAAGTTAAACTGGATACAGAACGATTTCGGGAGGAAGTACTGGGGGAAATCAGATATTATCAACGCCGTTTGGGGCAGATAAGCATTGCGGTAGGAGAGAGCATAAACGCCAGTCCCTTTGAATTGGCACGGGCCCTTAGTGAGTATGGCTTTGCGGTGCCTTATATTTTTGCTGATCAGCTACTTGATTTTGACCAGGAGCATCTTAGATGGCTCCAAATTAACCGGCCGAATATAAGGGTATTCACAAATATACATCCCACGATGGTTGATATTCTGGAAGAGAAGCTTACGGTAGACCTGGCCATCGGCTTGGAAGCCGGATATTTCTGCGCGGGTGCAAAGACCGTCCCACTTACACTGGATTCGCAACCCTATGGATATCGCGGTGTAATATCTCTACTTAGACAAATGCTTGATGCAGTGAATAATCCCAGGAGTCACCGGGAACAAGTATATGATTCCGGCTTGGTTATATAAGGGGGTAGATATAAATGGACGGACTATACAAGTACTTGCCTCCCTTTGCTCCTGATTATTCAGGAGTATGTGCAGTATTGTTTGAAATGGGAGGAATTGTTGTCATACATGATGCAGGTGGCTGTACCGGCAATTATACCGGATATGATGAACCTCGCTGGTATGATGGTACAAGTGCTGTCTTTAGTTCCGGGCTGCGCGAAAATGAAGCGGTGCTGGGTGATGAGGAGAAACTGCTGGGTAAGCTGAATGATGCTGTAGTAGCATTGAAGCGCAAATTCATTGCCATACTGGGTAGCCCGGCCCCGATGGTTATGGGTACGGATTATCGGGCACTGGCAAGGATAATTTCCAAAAGAACAGGACTGCCAACGTTGGCTTTTGATACTAATGGAATGAAACTGTATGATGTGGGGCAATCAACTGCTTTTATGGAACTGGCGCAGAGATTTATAAACCCCTTTGCGCTTGAATCCCTTGCTGCTCCTGAGATTAATATTATTGGAGCTACCCCGCTCGATATGGGAAGTCAGGCAAATATCAAGAAAGTTATAGATCAGATAAAAAAGGCCGGATATAGCAATATTTCAATTTGGGGAGTGGGAACACAAATAGATGATATAACACTTGCTTGTAAGGCCAAATTAAATATGATCGTATCCTGGTCAGGTTTGGCAACTGCGCGTTACATGCAGGAAAAATACAACATTCCTTATGTGACAGGGATTCCTATCGGAGATCAGGCCAGTCGCTATTTTAGGGATATCATCCGTCATGAGGGTGGAATTCAGCAGGAAAGCAACATAACTCGAAGTTCAAACAAAAATAAAAGCCATATAAATAAGGTGCTTATTATAGGTGAGCAGGTTATGAGTAATTCTATTCGTACTTGCCTTCGTATGGATTTTGGTATTAGCCAGGTAAACGTAGCATCTTTCCTTAGTATGGATAATATTCTGCGAGAGAAAGAAGACATCTTTCTACAACAGGAAGATGATTTGGCTGTTATCACCGGAGAGAATCATTATGAAATGATTATAGGCGACCCACTATATAAGGCTGCACTTAATCCTGAGTACAGAGGAAAATATATTGAATTCCCGCATATTGCTCTTTCCAGTCGTCTTTACTGGGATAGAGATATCGATTATATCGGGGAGGGAGGCAAAGCATTTTTTGAAGAACAAATGATGGATGAAAGAAGCTCATATAATTATTGGCATGGAAGGGAGATTTAGCCATGAAAAGGCATTTTATGAAGTTAACAGCGCTTTTACTGGTACTGGCATTTATTATGACCGGCGTGTTAGGGTGCAACAAGCAAGTTAGTGATAAGAAGACACCGGCGGTATCACAGGAGAAAGAATATAAGACAGTCGTCGATCAGAACGGGAGAACGGTTAAAATACCCACCAAAATTGAGCGAGTCGTGGTTACCAGTATACTGCCCTTGGCAGCGGTATACTTCTTAGCCAATGGATCTTGTTCTAAACTGGTAGGAGTTCATCCTGCATGCAAAAGTGCGGCGGAAAATTCCATGTTGAAAATATTAGCCCCAGAAATAATGCAGGCTGAATCAGACTTTATCAAAGGAGAAGATTTGAATATCGAAGAATTGATGAAGCTCAAGCCCGATGTAGTATTTTATCGTGGTAACAATGAAAAGGAACTTAAGCTATTGGAAGCAGCAGGGATACCTGCCATAGCCGTACAGCCCATGGCAAGACCGGATGGTAATACGGTGGAAATTCTCAATTCATGGGTAAAACTAGTAGGCGAAGTAATGAAGCTGGAGACTCGAGCAGATGAAATAATAAATTATGGTCGTGAAGTTGAGAAGTCAATTACCAATAAAACCGCAAACTTGACAGAACAAGAAAAGCCCAGAGCTCTTATAATCTACCGACTGGATGAAAAGAAGATAGAAGTAGCAGGCAGCAATTTCTTCGGAAATTACTGGCTGAGAACTACGGGAGCACAGGATGTAGCTGAAGATATAAAAATGCTTGGGCAAGTAAATATGGAACAAATATATAAATGGAATCCTGAAATTATCTATATCACCAACTTTACCCCGACTTTGGCAGAAGACCTTTTGAAAAACACCATTAAAGGTCAGGACTGGAGTAAAGTTGCAGCAGTGCAAAAAGGGCAGGTTTACAAGATACCGCTTGGTATTTACAGATGGTTTCCTCCCAGCGGAGATACGCCGCTCATGCTGAAGTGGATGGCACAGAAGAACCAGCCTAAGCTGTTCTCCGAGTATAGTATTGAAAAAGAAATTAAGCAATATTATACAAAGTTCTATAATTATAATCTCTCCGACCAGCAAGTACAGATGATTCTGAATCCAACCAGAGATAGTGCCAAAGATGCTCAATAGAGATAGCTTTATTATGACAAGATTTGCAGCAAGGCCTTGTCAAGGGTGTGGATAAGAAATGCAAGATCTGTTAAGCAAGACAAAGACCAAAACAGCAACAAAAAACATAAGAACCAACAATAAGATTCACGTAATATTAATGGTACTATTACCTTTATTATTATTCTTTCTATCAATTTGTTTTGGAAGATACTGGGTTTCCCCGGAAACGGTATTAAAAATCCTGTTTACGCATGTTCTTCCTATTACTCCAGATTGGTCTGCTCTTCAGGAATCTGTGGTACTAAGTATAAGGTTGCCCAGAATAATCTTGGTGATGCTGGTGGGAGCAGGGTTGGCAGTTGCCGGGGCTGCTTTTCAGGGGCTATTTGGTAATCCTTTGGTCAGTCCGGATATACTAGGTGTGTCAGCGGGGGCAGGTTTTGGTGCCGCCCTCGCCATTATGGCGTCCGGGCAGTTGGCACTAATTCAGTTGATGGCCTTTTCTTTTGGAATAGTGGCCGTTGTTATCACTTACAGCATCGGTCACCTTAAGACGGGAACACCTCTTTTCATGCTGGTTTTATCAGGAGTTATTACAGGAGCATTTTTCCAGGCTTTGATTTCACTGCTCAAATATCTGGCTGACCCTAATGATAAGCTGCCGACGATCGTATATTGGTTAATGGGGAGTATGGCGGGAGCTACCTATACTGATTTAATAATCGGGATGCCTTTAATTTTGGGGGGAATATTTATTCTATACCTATTGAGATGGAGAATAAACATTTTATCTCTGGATGAAGAAGAAGCACGCTCGCTGGGGATAGATGTACAATGTCTCAGATGGCTGGTTATCATTGCGGCTACAGTAATTACAGCCACAGCAGTTTCTTTATGTGGCATAGTAGGATGGGTAGGGCTGGTGGTTCCGCATATTGGAAGAATGCTGGTCGGGCCTGATCACCGCAAGTTGTTGCCTGCTTGTATTTCCATAGGAGCTTTTCTTTTATTATTTATTGATAACATAGCCCGCTCGGCAACAAGTGCTGAGATTCCGCTATCTATTCTTACAGCTGTAATAGGAGCACCATTTTTCGCTTATCTATTAAGAAAGACCGGGGGGAAGTGGTAGTGAAACTGGAAGTTGAAAATGGGGAATACAATTATCCCAAAGGCAAGACGCTTTTCCAAAGAGTTAATTTCTATATTGACAAGGGAGAAATTCTTACCATACTGGGTCCCAATGGAGTAGGCAAGACTACATTGCTAAAGTGTACGACATCATTGCTGAAATGGACAATGGGAAATACTTTTATTGATGGATGGTCGATAGATGAACTAGGACAGAAAACCATATGGAAGAGCATCGGATATGTCCCCCAGGGTAATGGATCGGTATTTTCGTATACGGTTCTGGATATGGTTTTGATGGGCAGAGCGCCTCGCCTGGGATTATTTTCTCTGCCTTCCAGGAAGGACATAGAATTTGCCCGCCATTCACTTGAGATGGTGGGGATATCACATCTTGAAAATAAAGCCTGCTCCGAGATTAGCGGAGGAGAATTACAGCTTGTTCTTATAGCACGGGCACTGACATCCCAACCCCAAATATTGATACTCGATGAACCTGAATCACATTTGGATTTCAAAAACCAATTGATTATTCTTGATATATTAATGAAAGTAGCAAAACAAGAGGGAATCAGTTGCATAATAAATACACACTATCCTGATCATGCACTGCATATATCAGACAAAACATTGATGTTGGGAAAAAATAAGGAAGCTATTTTCGGAAAAAGTGAAAAAATAATTACCGAAGAGAATCTTAAAGAGTATTTTGATGTGGATGTCAGAATCATCCCGTTTGATTACGGCGGAAAAAAGTTAAAGACCATTGTACCAGTAGCAATATAAGGCGGTGGGGGGTTATCTTGACACCTATACTCTAAGAAGCCAAAATAGCAATTGGTCGCCCCCGGCGATTCTTTTATCACCAAAAACACTCCTCTGCTGCAACCAGTAGGGTACCCAGCCAAAACGAGAGGGAGACCTGTTCGCAGAGGATGAGCCATCACACCAGGATTCCGACGATGGGTTACATGAAGAAATAAATTCCGCCCTCTCCCGCCTCGACCATTTCTTAGTTTTTAATTGCACCGCGCATAAGGCCGTCTACCAAGTATTTTGAGAGGAACATTACCACGAGTAGCGGAGGGATGATAGCTATGATTCCTGCTGCTGACATGAGTCCATAATCAATAGACGTACGACCAACAAATTGGGTGATTAGCACCGTTATGGGACTAGCATTTTGAGGAGAGAAAACCAAAGGAATGACAAATTGGCTCCAAGCACTAAGAAAGGTTAGAGTGGCTACTGCTACCATACCAGGTACGACCAATGGTAGTATGGTTAAAAGCGTTTTAGCCGGAGAGGCTCCGTCTACCATCGCTGCTTCTTCTAATTCGATGGGGATGGTATCAAATGCTACTTTCATCAACCAGACACCCAGAGGAGCAAAAGCTGATGTAAAAATCAAGGTGATTCCCACCCAAGTGTCAAGCAAACCTAACCTGATAATAATTCTATATAGGGGAATCATGACGGAGTAAGCAGGTAGGGCAATAGTGACCAAAATTGTACCTAATAAGAGATTCTTACCTTTGAAAGCAAACCGGGAAAAGGCATACCCGGCTAATACAGAAAGCAGTAATACCAAAAGGGTAGTTCCGGTACTGGTTACGATACTATTTATTAAGGAATTTTTTAGAGGAATCCAGACATCGTTACCCCGGGTTCCGATTCCCAGGAGGTTTTGGTAGTTTTCTAAGGAAAGCGGCATAGGAATATATTTAAGAGGAGTAGTTGTTAACTCGATTTTTGGTAGCAGGCTAGTACGCAGGGACCAATATATAGGTAATAATGACCATAGTACAATCAAACTTACAACCGCGACCAGTGGAATTGATTTTCTCATTACACCCTGGCCTCCTTTCCCAACTGGTTGTAGAACCAGGTCAGCGCTAATATAACTATAGTAATGATTAATGACAAGGCCATTCCCATGCTATACTTTAGTTCACGAAAAGCAATCAGGTAGTCTTGTACCATGATGGAACGAGTATCCAGACTGGTTCCAGTAAGGACGTAAACCTCGTCAAAAAGATGGAATGCGGATACCGTTCCCAGGGTCAGAGCTATAATTAAAGCTGGTTTAAGCAGGGGTAAAGTAATGTGTCGAAAGGATTGTAGTGAGTTGGCTCCATCTATCCGTGCGGCCTCATAAAGCTCAGCAGGAATAGTCTGTAATTGGGCCAGCATAATAATGGATATTAGTGGCATCATCTTCCAGATATGAACCAAAGCCACCCACACAAGTGAAAAATGGGGATCCCCCAGCCAAACATGAAAGTGGTCAATCATTCCCAATTTGATTAGAACATCGTTGAGCAAACCGTATGAGGGGTCATAAATCCATTTCCAGACGATACTATTAACCACAGGGGGGAGAGCCCAGGGAAGGATAACGATGCCCAGAATAATAGCTCGGCCTCTGAATTTGTTTCGTAAGCTTAGGGCGATTACGATACCGCCTAATATTTCTATGCTTACCGACAGTATAAAATATTGAACTGAATTTCTCATAGCATTTAAAACTGCGGGATCAGTCATCAGCTCGATGTAGTTGGCTAATCCTACGAAACGGATATCATCTGGTCTGCCCAGATTCAGAGACTGCAGGCTGTTGAAGATGGTAAGCAGCAGGGGATAGAAGGTTAACAGAACCAACAGTATGAATAGTGGGGCTATTAATATATACGGGAGCAGGGTACGGTTTATTTTCATAGTTCACCTGTGGTTAACGGGGTGCAAAGTAGTACTTTGCACCCTCTTCCTTTCCCTCCTTAAGGTTTGGACTGGTTCAACTTCTTTACGGTATCAGCCAGGTGGTTCATTCCCTGGTCAAGTGTCATGGCTCCCTTAGCCATCTGGTTCATAGTAGTAAAGGTTTCTGTTTCAAATTCCATATTCCACTCCGGTACTCCCTGGGGGAAGAGTGATTCGATAGTGGGAAGTACTTCTACCATGGTCTGCCCGCCTGGGAGTTTACCTTCATTAGCTAATTTAACAATGGTACTATGGTGGTTGGGGAATATTCCCTTATCTATAAATAGTTTTTCCACATTCTCAGGGGTGTTCAGCCAGCGAATAAACTCGACAGCTGCTTCTTTATTTTTGGACTTGGCTGGAACACTCAGTCCTTCCTGCAAACCATAGGTCCGGCTTTTCCCGTTCTGTCCAGGAACTTTAATTACTTGTACTGAATCTACAATTTTTGACTCCTTGGGATTAGTGTAAAGAGATACATTTCCGGCCCAACCAGCGATATCGATAGCCCCCTGACCCGCTTTAAAATTATCTACCACATCAGTTCCCTTCCAACCTATAGAAGCGGGATCTATTACCTGGTAATCCTTGAGGCCTTTAATGAGAAACTCCATGGCTTTATACCCGGCAGAATCTTTGGAGGCAAAAAGTGGTTCATTTGTCTCGCTTAATAGCTCTCCCCCGTAAGCTTTGGTTAACAAGTACCAGGGGGTGGTGGTAGCTCCGGTAGCTGTAAAAGGTACCAGTAGAGGGTATTCACATACACCTTTTTCTTTGATGGTAATGGCGTCCTGCATCAGTTCATCCGGGGTGGTTGGCATCCGTTCGATGCCGGCCTTTTTGAAGTAGTCTTTATTTATATAGGTCACGCGAAAATCATTATAGATGGGAATTGCAATATACTGATCTTTATACTTAAATAGTGAGCGGGTAGTAATATCCTCAAAAAAGTCGTCATCAAAATGATTATTAAGCGGTTCACACCAGCCGGCTGCCCCGAATTTTCCGACCCAATCCCAATTCATTACAGTGACATCAGCCGGGGCAACTCCGGCGGCATTTGAAGTGACAATTTTATCCAGGCAGGGATCCCAGTCCATAATTTGTAAGTCAACTTTAATTCCCGTTTCTTTGGTAAAATCGTCTAGCATGGCAGGAGAAAACTCATACCAGGGTGGCAGAAGGACATTTAGGGTGGTGCCGGAAAACTTTTTAGCTCCCGCTTCCGGAGAGTCAGTTTGTTTATCGTTGTTCCCACACCCTGTAAAGCATAACGTTGCTAGTACGAGAACAGTAATTATTAAAACTAAACTTTTTTTCTTTTTCATCAAAAAAACCTCCTGTTTTTGTAATAAATATCCAGTGATTGCATTTACATCAATGATTGCCCGCTTTGTGGGTCAAAGAGATGGATTTGACCAAGATCCATTTGCACAGCGAACTTTTGTCCTGGTTTTATGCTGCTGTCGGTCTTAACCCGGGCTACTAGCTCGTTTTTCCCTACTTGCATATGCAAGTACATTTCCGCACCCATCATTTCAACTACGTCCACCCGGCATTTAATACCCCCCTCCTCTCCAACCGGGTAAAGGTATTCTGGCCGCACACCAAGTATTAAGGTTTGCTCACCGTTTCCCTTAAGCTTTAATGGTAGCACCTGTTCAGGCAAAATTTCTAGTTCGCTTCCCAGAACCGACAGGACAGGTTTTCCGGTACTGCTGCGTAGGCGTGCAGGTAAAAAATTCATAGACGGACTACCAATAAATCCGGCTACAAACATATTTGCTGGTCGTTCAAATACTTCCTGGGGGCTGCCAATCTGTTGAATCTTGCCTTCTTTCATTACGGCAATCCGTGTCCCCATGGTCATTGCTTCCACCTGGTCATGGGTAACATAAAGGAAGGTGGCCTGTAGTTTGTGGTGTAGTTTTAAAATCTCTGCTCGCGTTTGGGTTCGCAACTGGGCATCCAGATTAGATAGAGGCTCATCCATCAAGAAAATTCGGGGATGGCGAACCATGGCCCGTCCCAATGCAACCCGCTGCCGCTCCCCACCGGATAGTGCCCGGGGTTTACGTTTCAGGAGATGGTTCAGGTTGAGAATTTTGGCAACCTCTCTGACCCGCCCATCTATTTCACTACGGGGAGTTCGGCGCATTTTTAAACCAAAAGCCATATTGTCGTAAACCGACATATGAGGATATAGAGCATAATTTTGAAAAACCATAGCGATATCACGGTCGCTCGGAGGTACATCGTTTACTAACACATCGTCGATGAAAATTTCTCCGAATGATACCGTTTCCAACCCGGCAACCATGCGCAAGATGGTGGATTTCCCACATCCAGAAGGTCCTACCAGTACCAGGAATTCGGACTCCTCTACCTCAAGGTTAAAGTCTGATACAGCCGGATTTTGAGCATTGAAATATTTATTAACATTTTCCAACACCAGCCTGGCAGCCATAAATAAGAACTTCCTTCCGGTAATAGTCTATTCTTACAAATCGACAATCCGGGTTCGCGATGCCTCCATAGCAGCTCTTAGATTATTTAGGGGGGTATCTGGAGTGCAGTCACAACCAAAGGAAAACATGTAGTTGGAGTAGCCTTTCATACTACGTAATAGTTCCAAAGTTTTTGCCCGGACCTCTTCGGGGGAAAGCTCACGTAGGACATAAATTGGATCAAGGTTCCCCAAAATAACCGTATTTTTGGGGACTTTTTTTATTATAGAGGAAAGATCCATCACCTGATCCAGGCTCAGACCTTCCGCCCCGCATTCAAGCATATGCGGCAAGAGAAATCGGGTATCCCCACAAATATGTAGCACTTTCCAAACTCCTGGTCCTAAACTGTTGTACAGCGCCCGTAGTCGAACTGCCACCATCTTCTCAAAGCGATCTGGAGAAAGGATTACTGCGGTAGGTTCGGAAATACAGATAAATTTGGTTCCAGCTTTTACGGTAGCGCGAGCGTAATCGCCTACAACCTGGTTAGTAAAATCTAGTACCTTTTCTATAAAATCCGGGTTACGGATAATAGCTCGCACAAAGTCTGTGGCTCCTACCAGTTCCACTGCCAAAGTAAAGGGTCCTTGAATAGATAGGGACAGGGGTTTCCTAATTCCGGTAGCTATGAGTTCCAGGGCTTTCAGGTTAAGAGGCATACGTCCGTCCGAATAAGGATTGGGAACCTGCAGCTCTTCCAAGTCCTTAGTGGTTTTAATAGGGTTTTCCAGGACGCTGGGAAAATCAAAGTCCGGTTTTAAAAGGGGAAGACCCAGGGTCTCAACAAAAATGGCTCCATCATCCATTGGGTAAGTGAAATCAGCATTAAATTCCTGATTCATTCGCTGGGCTACTTCCAACTGTCGTTGTGGAGAAAGATATACATCATATAGTGTATATCCAGACAGTTGCAACCCGGCAGTAGCCATCCAGGGAAAAGAGAGATAGCGGTCTCTTTTGGAAATGAAATCAATTAATCGCATCCGTCTTTTCTCCTTTGCTGCATTAATTGTTGGGCTATTCGCACTGCTCCAGGGGCATTAGAGGCATATCCATCAGCCCCTATCTGAATAGCGAAGGGTTTTGATACTGGTGCTCCCCCAACCATAACCAGGGGTTTATGATCTTGATAGTGGTAATAAAGTTCTTCAATGACAGTTTTCATTCCCTTCATGGTAGTAGTCATCAGTGAAGACATAGCCACAATGTCAGCGTCCACTTCCCGTACCCGTTTAATAAAATCTGCGGGAGGAACATTTCGACCAAGGTCATAGACTTCGAAACCAGCTGATTCAAGCATCATAACAACGATATTCTTTCCTATGTCATGGGTATCACCTTCTACCACTCCAATTACAATTCGCCCTTTTGAATTCTGTAACTTTGTAGTGGCAGGTCTTAAAATTTCCAAACCTTTATACATGGTATCCGCACAAACTACAACCTCGGGGATAAAATATTGATTAGCATCATATAATTTACCAACTTGCTCCATTCCCCGGGAAAGACCTTTTTCTATCGCTTCCTCCGCCCCGATCCCAGACTGTAATGCCAGGAGTGCCATCTGTTCAACCGTCTCTTCATTCATCTCCACAACCGCTCGGGCCAACGTATCCAGAATCTCCTCCTTATTCATAAAAATTACCTCCCGTATCAAATCATACCAGTAGCACTAATAATAGATATTCTGGTTATATACTAAATATCCTGCATATAATGTATGAAATTCAGTTATAAAAGGTAGTGATGTGCCCGTAATGAAATAGAAAAACTTAACGTTCATTTAAATACGACAAATTAAGACCAGTTTTCCATAGAAGACAATTCTATATAAATTGTTATACTTGTCCCGATAAATTTCGGTTACCGAGAATTATGATGATCAAAATATTAATATTTTCCTTGACAATCTACTGACATAAACCCTATAGTAAACAAAAAGGACAATATTAGTCCACAATGGGGAATAAATATGCAGATTACCAGACAGACTGAATATGCCATACGCACCATGTTGGAACTAGCCCGAGCACCTCGGGGTGAATTTTTATCTACTCGTTACATTTCTGAGCAGCAGGATATTCCCGAAGATTTCCTCAAGAAAACCCTGAAACTACTGGTGTTAGCTGGTCTTATTAGTACCCAGCGCGGTGTTCATGGGGGGATAAGATTGGCTCGTCCTGCCGGGAAAATAACCCTGGTCGATATTATTGAAGCAGTAGAATGTAATGTCGCACTAAACGTTTGCCTGGCACCCGGATATAATTGTCCCAACCAACCAGGATGCCCGGTATCTAGAAACTTGGCCCGAGCTCAGCAGGCTATGTTGAATGAACTGCGTAAAGAAAGTTTAGAAGACATGCTTGGGGATCAGTAAGTTGTTATAGAATGTTTCCAATATAAAAGAAGTACCAGGATAGTATTGGAAGGAGAGGTATCATGAGTAAGGATGTTAAGGTTTTAAGCTCTGTTACTACGACCAAGATGAAAATGGCAGAAATGATTGATTACCAGGTGGATGCTGTAGTCAGTAAAACTTTGATAGCTCGCCCCACCGGAACCGTAACCCTGTTTGCCTTCGATCAGGGTCAGGGTTTAAGTGAACATACGGCACCTTTTGATGCTCTGGTATCTATTATCGATGGAGAGGCGGAAATCATTATTTCCGGACAACCGCATATTCTGCAGACAGGGGAAATGATAATCATGCCGGCAGGCGAGCCTCATGCTTTGAATGCCTTAAAACGGTTTAAGATGCTGCTTACTATGATTAAATCTTAATAATAAAATCGTGAGACTGGAGAGATTGTAGGGGCGAACCCGTGTGTTCGCCCGGGCAAACCGTAGTAGCAAGGGGAGGAAAAAGATATGCACTGGACCGAGGAGGCACTGGAAGAACTTGCCCGGGTACCGAAATTTGTTAGAGATATGGCCAAAAAGGCAGTTGAGCATGAGGTTAGCAATAACGGCAGGACTGAGATAGAGGCAGCAGACGTACAACATAGCCGGGACAAGTACCTGGGTATTATAAGCAAAAAATCGGATAAAAGCGGACCCCGGATAGCAGTGGTCCGGTGTGAAACAGTTTCTGAAGTCTGCCCCGGAGTGGCATGTTTTAAGGCCTTCAACCAGCGCAAAATACATTTTAAAGACTATGGCCCGGATGCTGAAATCGTAGGCTTTTTCACCTGTGGGGGTTGCCCGGGCAGAAGAATATCCCGCCTGGTTGATAACTTAAAAAAATATGGACTGGATGTGGTTCATCTTTCTTCCTGTATGTTGTTGGAAGGCCCCTATCCAGCTTGCCCTCATATTGAAGAAATAAGGAAGAACCTGGAGCTCAAGGGTATAAAAGTTGTTGAAGGAACACACCATTAAGAATGGTTGAAAATACCTATAATTAATATCCTTCGGATGTATTGTATTTTTTGGTGAAAGCACATATAATAAAATTAACGGTGGCGGAGAACTTAAGCATAGTTAGTCTTAGGGTCAGAGGTCATTGGGTTGAGGTTTCAGGTTTAACGATTGTTTCTAACGATTAATATTCCTTTTGAATTTTGTGGTTAACCAGGTGGTTCTTTAAGAAAACTCTTAAATGGATGGGGTTTATGCCAGTTACCTTGGGTTATTCTCCGCCACCTTACCTTAGTGATAAAGGCCTTTTATGAGCTCTTGCTTGTAAAAGGCCTTTTTATGTGTGCCTAAAGTGGAAATGGAAGTTCATTATGTTATAGTATAAATTAGTTTCCAGGAACTCAAGATCACTGCTAATAGCACTTACTACAAGGAGGAATAGTATTTGCCAGCAGAATATAACCATCATCTAAGAGGGCATATTTGCCTGGTAACCGGATCGAGCCGAGGAATTGGTGCTCAAATTGCCCGGACCGTAGCTGTTGCCGGTGCCCGTACGGTGATTAATTATCATTCTTCCCAGCAGCAAGCTATGCAGCTGGTGGAAGAATTAACTGAGCAGGGGTGCCAGGTAATGGCAGTGCAGGCTGATATCAGCCAGGGCCGGGAGGTTGAGGCGATGTTTGCCCGGATTGAGGATAAATGGGGAAGTGTTGACCTGCTGGTAAACAATGCTGGTATTTCTCTAAAGCGATTATTTACTGAAACTAGTGAAGAAGAATGGCATCAGGTAATGGATATTAACCTAAAAGGAGCTTTTTTATGTTGTCGCAGTGCCTTGCCGGCTATGATTAGGACTCGATTTGGTCGTATTGTTAATATCGCTTCCATATGGGGCTTGCGGGGGGCTTCCTGTGAAACGGTCTATGCTGCTTCCAAGGGGGGGCTTATTGCTCTTAGCAGGTCTTTAGCTATGGAAATGGGACCCTCAGGAATTACTGTGAACGTAATTGCACCTGGGCCGGTGGAAACTGATATGCTCTTACAAGAATTAGATAATGATGAGCGGGCGATGTTAAGCGTAGAGATACCTCTAGGACGCCTGGCCAGTCCTGACGATGTGGCATCTGCTTGCTTGTTTCTACTATCTCCGGCTGCATCCTATATTAATGGTCAGGTTCTCGGTATAGATGGTGGCTGGAAAGTGTAACAAACTTTAGGAGATGTATTGATTTGAAACTATCTCGTAACGATGCCTGCTGGTGTGGTAGCGGCAGGAAATATAAGAAATGTCATTTGGAAATGGATTTACGTTTGGAGGAATTAGAGAAAAAGGGTTATATAATTCCGCCCCGCAGTATTATTAAAACTGAAGAGCAAATCGCGGGAATACGCCGGGCCTGCCAGTTAAGCCGGGAAATCCTAGATGGACTGGAGGATGTAATTGCCCCGGGCTTAACTACCGAAGCTATAAACACCTGGGTACACGAATATACTATGGCCCACGGGGCTTATCCGGCGCCTTTGCACTATAACGGTTACCCCAAGAGTGTTTGCACCTCTATTAATGAAGTTATATGTCATGGTATACCTGAACAGCGGGTACTGGTAGACGGGGACATTTTAAATGTAGATGTTACCTGTATTCTTGATGGTTACTATGGCGATACCAGTCGTATGTACCTTATCGGTGAACCGTCCGCCCAGGCCCGGGAGTTGGTGCAGGTAGCCCGGGAATGTATGTATCTTGGGATTGAACAGGTACGCCCTTTTAACCGGGTAGGTGATATCGGCTATACCATAGAACAACACGTACGCAAGTACGGTTATTCAGTAGTGCAGGATTTTGGCGGACACGGGGTAGGAGTAGAGTTTCATGAAGAGCCTTTTGTTCAGCATTACGGGGAAAAGGATAGTGGTATGATACTAATCCCCAATATGGTTTTCACCATTGAACCTATGATTAATACTGGGACGTATAAATGCCGAGTACTGGATGATAATTGGACGGCAGTTACCGCGGACGGTTCCCTTTCCGCTCAGTGGGAACATACTGTGCGGGTAACAGAAGGTGGTGTAGAAATCCTTAGCGAGTAGTTAAAATTAATTCGTACCCGAGGATTGCCATTCCACCACATGTACTTTCCGCTCTTCTTGGCTGGGTTGGGGTAAGGTAACCGAGCAGGTAAATGAACTTACCCGACCCCCTTTTATAAAGGAGGATAACTTTTTATAGCTCTCATCACTAAGTACCGCTATAAATCTCCCGTTTCCATCCACAAAATTAGGCCACGAATCAAAATTACTTTCCTGGTAAGGCTGCTGACCCATAGTTAACAGGTAGGGTAAAGGTTGGTTTTCCAGTGGTAATCTCTGGTCCAGCAATACCAATGTATCGCCTTGCGAAGCAAGCTGTTGGGTAAGGGTCATTACTTCAAGGGCCAGGCGGTTAGACTCATTGGTAACTTCTTTGCTGCGGCAGTAATTATAATAAGGAACAAACTGAAGGCATACCAGTAATGCGGCGGTAGCTACGGCTACAGCCTGGAAAGGTTTCCTGCTTCCGATGCGGATATAAATCTGCTCGTAAACATATACTGCCCCGGCAGCCGCAATTAGGAGGCTACAAATAAATACCGGCATGATATAGCGGGTGGCCAGGAAAAAACTGTAGCGTTCATTTAATATCGGTATGATTAAAAACCCGGCAGTTATCATCCATAAAGGCAAGGAGGCCCTTTTTTGCCTCCATGCCAGAACAATTCCTACCAGTAACAGCAATAGACTCAGACTAAATAGTGGATGGGTCAGGTATTGCAGCAGGTGGTCATGGCTGCTATAAGTAGAACTTAAAGCGCGCAAAAGTTCCACCAGCATATTATGCAGGTTCTTCAGGTAAGAGATTAACCCGGGTTCTTGCTCCAAGGCGTAAGATTTGTGGCTAAGCCAGCGCAGGCTCCCACCGCGGGAAATAATATTAAAATATATCATATTAGCATAACCACCCAGCAATCCCAGAAAAGAAGTAAGATACCAAGGCAGTTTTATCCCGATTTGCCGGCGAAAAGATGGTCGTATAAGGTAAATAGCAGCAGCCAGAACGTAGATAATGGCGGAAGAGTGGGTCTGGAGAGTAGCTGCCCAGAGCAGGGCAGCTAAAACTAACCAGGGCCCACTTTTTTTCTCTTCAGCATTTAAGGTAGCTATCAGGGCCAGGGTAAAAAAGAAAGGAGTAGTACAATTAGACCAGGCCATGTGAGTCACCAGGATGTGCATACCGTTAAAGAGCAGTAAAGCTGCAGCCAGCAACCCTGCCCGCCGCCCATAAAGCCGGGTGCCCAGTTGATAAATCAGGGGAACTGTAAGGGCTGCAGTTACCACCACATAAAAACGGGGCAGGTAAATGTTAGGTCCCAAAATCTTAAAAAGACCTGCCAGGATATAATTATGCATGGCACCTATGTCCTGAGCGGCATTATGCAGGGGTAAAAACTCCCCTGAATATATCATATAAGCCAGGCTTACTTCCTTGAGTTCATCTATAAAGCGCGGTATTTCCCATAACCAGGGCAGGCGCAATCCCAGTGCAGCAATAAAAACCCCGAGCAGGAGTCCGCTTCGGAATATACGTTGGTTACCGCCGGGGAGTGCATAAGCATTAAAAAATATTGCTCTTCTTACCCGAAAGAGGTCTACTAGCATTTGGGCCGGAGCCAGGAGCGGGTTAACCCTACTGCCGTTGCAATCAATTGCTTTAACCTCCAGTTCAGCTATTTCGTAACCCAGAGCTCGGGCCAGGGTCAATACTTCTACATCAAAAGCAAAACCATTAAGGCGCTGACGGCAAAAAATTTCCCGGGCGGCTTGATAATGAAACCCTTTAAGACCGCACTGGCTATCCTTTATACCCGGAAGCAGGATAGCCTGTACCAGCTGGTTAAAGCATTTACCCATCAGACGCCTTTGCCATGATTCACCTTGAATGCGCTCACCATTTGTACTATTACGACAGGCAATGGCGACCTTGTTTCCTGCTTTTAATTGAGCTATTAGAGATTTGATGTGCTGGGGAGTAAAGGTATTATCAGCATCACTAAAAATTATAAACTCCCCCCGGGCGGCCAGCATGCCGGTACGTACCGCTTTCCCTTTACCCTGGTTACGCGCATAGGAAATGCAGGAAATCTGGGGGAAGGTTTTAGATATAAGTCGGGTAACGGTAACGGTTTCATCGTTGCTGCCGTCATCAACTACTATTATTTCCACGGGATACGAAAGCGGCAGGGTTGAGGCCAGGTCTTGCAAGCGTTCCGGAAGGCGAAGAGCCTCGTTATAAGCCGGAATAATAATACTAATAAGACCAGGCTGGTAAGGGGGGAATTCTACTGCTGGTTTTTCTTTTTTAAATACCCAGTAGCGGTAGCTGATAAAATTCCAGCTTACTGATAGGATGGAAGCAAATAACTTAATTGCATTAAGTACCAGGTAGGAGGGCGCCGTACCAGGGAGCAACATTAGGGAAAGAAGCCCCACGGTTACGGTATTAATAAACATTCCGGTCAGGGAAGCGATAAGAAACCTGGGTAGCTGAGCCGTGTAATTAGGGTCACTGGATTTAAAGGTCCAGGTACGATTCAAAATGTAGCTGTTAACTATAGCCACAAAAACGGCCGTTGCATTTATAAATAGCAAACCTGGGCCGGTTCTAACGCCACTTAAGGAAATAAGTAGATTAAACACGATAAAATCAATGGCGGTATTTAACAGTCCTACTATAATAAATCTATATATCTGCCCTAACATATTACGATCCCTTCTTTAATAATCCTGATCACAACCCTGGATTTTCTGCTGGCCGGGCAGATAGAGGAAACGGCTGTTTACCTTTCCCGCCCGTACAACCCTGGGTTTTCTGCTAGGCCGGGCAGACACATGGGTCTGCCCCTACAAACCCTCACCCCTCATTCCTCGCCCCTCACTTAAAAAAGCATGCGTATTCCGTGTCTGTTTTTACACCAGGCTATATAAATTATTTCCAAATTAGGTGATTTAATGCCCGCAAACTAGTAAGGCAGGTTTTAAGCCTGAATTGGCGAAGTATTGTAAAACTACTAAAAAGAGGGGGAGATATTATGCCGCTGCCATTACAAGGAATTAGAATTCTAGACTTATCCCGAGGAATAACTGGAGGCTTTTGCTCCCAGCAGCTGGCTGATTTTGGGGCGGAGATAATAAAGGTGGAAAATACTACAGGTGGTGATATATTACGTTACTACCCACCTCTCCTGGAAGGAGCAGGTACCCAATTTTATATGGTGAATCGAAGCAAGAAGAGCATTACCCTTAACCTGCGTCCGCAGGAAGGCAAAGATATATTTAAAAAATTAGTTAAGGTAAGTGACGTGGTAATTGATCAGTTTCGGCCCGGGGTAATGGAACGTTTGGGATTAGGGTATGAGGTACTAAAGAACATTAACCCGGGTATTATTTACTGCAGCTTGAGTGCTTATGGAATAACCGGCCCTATGCGAGACCTGAGCGGCCATGACTTAAATTTCCGCAGTATGTCAGGTATGTTGAGCCTTATCCGGGATAAAGATAATATGCCCCAACTTTCTCCTATTTCAGTAGCAGCCCTGGCCGGAGGAGGTTTGTATGCTGCCCTGGGAATAATGCTGGCCCTATACCAACGGGAAAAAACGGGTCAGGGACAGCTTTGTGAAGTAGCCATGGCAGATGGTGCATTAACCTTTATGGTTGAAGCTCTGGCTCAGTGGGTGGGTACCGGTCAGCTTCCACAACACGGGGATAAAGCTATGCCTGGAAATTATGCCTATTACAACATTTACCGGACTAAAGATGATAAGTATCTAAGCCTGGGTGCAATAGAAGCGAGATCCTGGGAAGGATTCTGTGTAATGATAAACAGGAGAGAATATGTAAGTATACAGGTGGATGTAGAAAGGCAGGAAGAAATATACCAGGGTGTTCAAGAAGTTTTCCTGACCCGGACCCGGGATGAGTGGGTGGAGTTTTTTGCCGGTCATGATGTGCAGCTTACTCCCGTACTGGAAGTAGATGAAGTTGCAAACCACCCCCAAATGCAGGAACGGAAAATGATTCACTGGATGAGAGACTTTAGAGGATCCGGTGTAGACTTCCCTTTAACCGGAATACCTATAAAACTTTCCCATGGACCGGAAGAAATCAACACCAGTTTTCCCAAACTGGGAGAGAATAACAACGAGATTTTATCCTTGTTAGGATATAGTAACCAAGAAATAACGGCTTATAAAAATAAGGGAATTATATAAAAAATTTTTATGGTTTGTACGATAAATAGCGCCTATCATTTAATGGTATTTGTGACATTAACAGTTAGACACGACCTCTACTGGATTGGCTGTTTAGGGGTTACGAGTAAATAAATATTTATAAATACATATTAAGTAATTTAAGTTATAATATATATCGAGGGGAATATATACCCTGCTAATAGATTATAAGGCAGGGGTAGATTTTTAAGGGGGGTTTAGATTATGTATGCAGAAGAGTACAAACGTAAACTAGTCAGTGCAGAAGAAGCAGTAAAGGTGGTCAAATCAGGAGACATTGTGGATTACGGTTTCTTTTGCGGTAAGCCGGTAGTCTGTGATCAGGCCCTGGCGAAAAGGACTGAACTGAAAGATGTTCAGGTTTACTGCGCGGTTACCGTGCCACCAGTACCAGAAGTTGCAAAAGTAAAGGGCAGTTTTATCTACAATGACTGGCAATTCAGTAAAGTATCCCGAATACTACAATCTTATGGATTATGTAATTACGTCCCCATTTTGTACCATGATGCCTGCAAGCTTTACCGTGAAGGAATTGCTCCTGACCGCCAGGTGGCCATAGCTCAGGTTACCCCCATGGATAAACATGGGTATTTTAATCTGGGGCCTCAGAATTCAGAGACTCTGGCCAACATGCAGGTAGCTGACACAGTAATAGTTGAAGTAAATAAGAACCAACCCCTTTGTCTGGGAGGAGCTGAAGAGTCAGTTCATATTAGTATGGTAGATTATATCGTAGAAGCCCCGGATGATCAGAAACTGCCTGACCTGCCCGGAATTAAACCTACCGAAATTGATAAGGCCATTGCCAACCATTTAATGGAGTTTATCCATGATGGCTGCTGCATACAGCTTGGTATTGGCGGTATGCCCGGTGCAGTTGGTACAGCTATTGCCGAATCGGATTTAAAAAACCTGGGTGGACATACGGAGATGTTTGTTGATGCCTATGTGGATATGATTGAGGCCGGTCGCATGAACGGTATGGCTAAAAATTTTGACCGGGGCCGGGTAGCTTTTACTTTTGCCATCGGTAGCCAGCGTATGTATGATTTTATGGATAACAATCCCTACTGTGCCTCCTATCCGGTTAACTATACCAATGATCCTCGGGTTATATCTGGGTTGGATAACTTCATTTCTATAGTCAATGCAGTGGAAGTTGACCTCTATTCCCAGGTAAACGGTGAAAGCAGCGATACCGTCCAAATTTCGGGTAATGGTGGTATGTGGGACTTTGTTATGGGAGCTCAGTGGTCCAGAAATGGCAAGAGTTTCATTTGCTTAGCTTCAACTTATACAGATAAGGACGGAAATTTGAAATCCCGCATTGTTCCAACATTTGCGCCTTCTTCAATTACTACTATATGCCGTCAAATGGTAGATTATATTGTAACTGAATATGGTGCGGTACGCTTGAGAGCGAAACCTACCTGGTGGAGAGCGGAAGAGTTAATTTCCATAGCTCATCCGGATTTTCGTGATGAATTAATTAAAGAAGCCCAAAGGATGAATATTTGGACCAAGACTAATAAGATAGGGTAATAAGGTAGTAAATATAGTCTTGCCAGATTAGCTACCTAAGGTTATTATAATACGAGCGCCGGGATACTTTATAAGGAGCATAGGGATTAATGAAAAATGTGGAAAATCTTATGCGCGAGATAGAAGAACTACGGGCTCAGTTAAATGACCAGGGTAAGCGCAGAGGATTACATGATAATGACGTTTTGAAAAAAAGCGAGATTCTTGATAATTTAATAAATCAGTACTATCTGCTACTTCGGGAGGAATCAGGGAAAAAAGTTCACTAAGCTGTTTCCGGTGAGCGAAGGAGTTTGGCAAAAGTTAAAACACCACTCATTCAATTAAGAGGAGTGGTGTTTTCATTGTCTAATTTAATGTTGGTTCAGGCAAATGGCCTTTCCTTACCTTTGTGTATGTTGTGCATAACCATTAATAGCTGGTTACGGTTCTCCATACTTAGAGCTGATTCCAATCCGGCACAGTCTAGATTCTGGTTAATAGCTTCTTTGGTACAGCGGATAGCCAGCGGTTCCTTACTTACTATATCAGCAGCCAGTTCCAGAGCAGTTTCCAGCAGTTTATCCCGGGGAACACAACGGGAGGCCAGGCCTAATTGCATTGCTTCCTCGGCCTTCATAAAACGACCGGTTAGCAAGAACTCGTAGGCCCGCCCCGTTCCGATGTGACGGGGTAGGAAATAACTGGAGCCCATATCCGCCCCTCCCAAACCCACATTAATATAGAAAGCCGAAAAACGTGCATCAGGTGTAATTATGCGGATATCTGAGGCAATGGCGAAACTAAAGCCTGCCCCCGCTGCAGCTCCATGGATTAAGGCAATAATTGGTTGAGGAATTTTACGCATATCCAATTGCAGTTCTGCCAATCGGGTTTGATATTCGTAGAATCCCGGGGCATGCATCAAATCTTGGGTCATGCCCTCTTTTACATCTACCCCGCCACAGAATCCTTTCTCTCCTGCACCCTGCAGGATTACCACTCGGGTATTAAAATCATGTCTCAGCTTAGCCCAAAGGTCAGCCAGATCGTCTAACATAGCTCTATTTACAGCGTTAAGTTTATCCGGCCGGTTTAAAGTCAGCAACATAATACCCTGATCCAGCATCTCGATTTTTAGGGTACTATAATTACTGTAATCCATCCTAACCCCCTCCTGTCTATTTGTTTATATATAGCAATTCGATTGCTGCAAGGAAATTCCTTCCTGGTAAGCAGAGGAGGACCAGCCCCCCTTGCCGGAATTATCGATAGATGATAGAATTTTATATTATGCGTTCCCAGTAAATTTACAGGAGGGCATTTATTATGGGTAAAATTCGTCTTTATGTTGATAATGCTTGTGATTTGGATTTAGAATTCCTAGAACAACTTAAGGTTAAAATGTTTTTTATGCCGGTTACTATAAAAGATAAGACCTACCGGGACCGTTTAACTATTAGTCCTGGTGAATTCTACCACCTGATTGCTGAACCTGGGGTAATCCCTATGACCGCACAGATAACTCCGGTGGAGTTTCAGGAGGAGTTTGAACAGGTTATGAAGGAAAGTGATGATGATATTATCTATATTGCATTTTCCTCTGGCCTCAGTGGTACATACCAATCTGCTTGTATAGCTCGGGATATGGTGAATCCAGAGAGGATAACCGTAATAGACTCACAGAGTGCTTCCGTAGGCTATGGCCTTACCGTAATTAAGGCTGCTCATGATATTGCTGCCGGTAAGACCAAACAGGAGGTAATTGCCGGAATAAAAGATAATATAGAGCGTATCCAGCATATATTCATTGTGGGTAATTTCGAAATGTTAAAAAGGGGAGGTCGTATCAGTGCAACCTCTGCTGCCCTGGGTAACCTCTTAAACATAAAACTTATTGCTCACTTTATTGATGGTACCATTCACCCCCTGGAAAAAGCCCACGGTATTAAAAAGGCTAAGAAAAGGCTTCTGGAAGTAATGGAGGACAGGGGTTATCAGTTGTCAGAGCAGTTAATAGGAATAAACCATTCTAATGATCTGGAAGGCGCCCTGGAGATTCAAAAGTTAATTGAAGAAAAATTCGGCTGTAAGGAATTTGTTATTTCAGAGATTGGTGCCGCCATAGGGTCCCATGTAGGTGCTGGTACCTATTCGGTATTTTTCCTAACCCCCCCTCGGGAATAGGGCTAATAAAATACTAGGAAATAGACGCGGAAACCGTACCCATAGGGCGAAACCGCGGATGTGTAGGGAACGGCCCCTGTGCCGTTCCGTCTTTTTAAACTACCGGCCCAGGATTTGTTTAGAAAATAAAACGGGGAATAGACGCGGCAACCTTAATTGTCATACCCATAGGGCGAAATCGTATATGTAGGGAACGGCCCCTGTGCCCGTTCCGTCTTTTTTAAACTACCTGCCCAGGATTTGTTTGTAGAGGGCGATATAGTCATCTACCATTCTTTCCTGGCTAAAGCGCTCTTTTACCCACCGGTGGCATTCCTTTCTATCCAATTCTCTTATCAGATCCAACTTTTCGCAGGCTTCAGCTACATTATTAACCAGGAAACCAGTACGACCATCACTTATGACTTCCGGCATTGACCCTCGCTTAAAGGCAATGACCGGGGTTCCACAGGCCATTGATTCTACCACGCTAAGGCCAAAGGGCTCATCAAAATGAATAGGATGCAGCAAGGCATAGGTCTGCCCCAATAACTGCCGGCGCTGGGCCGGGCCTACTGAACCCAGGTAGAATACATTGTGGTTGTCCACATGAGGAGCAACCTTAGCGTTGTAGTAATCCTTATCTTGGATAATTCCCGCTATATATAGCTTTCTCCCATACCGGTGTGCTATTTCAATAGCATCGGCAGTACCCTTGTCCGGATGGATACGTCCAAAATAGAGCAGGTAATCTCCAGGGTGCTCAACCAGGGTAAACTCCTTAAGGTCAATACCATGATAAACCGTAGCCAGGTAATCTAGTCCAGGGTTACGGTCGGCATCGCTGATAGATACGTAGTAATTATCCCGGTTATACTCCCGGTAAATAGGCAGGATTTTGCTGGAAGAAAAACCATGAATGGTGGTTAGCATCGGAGTATCTACCAGGCGGCTAAAGGATAAGGGCATAAAGTCATAATTGTTATGAATCAGGTCATACTTATGAGCTTGCTCAAAAAGATAAGCTATATGCATGGCTTCCCATACTTTCGGGTCGATGTTGGGGTCTTCTTCATAGGGAAAAGGGCATATATATTGCAAGCGGGCCGAGGTTTGTGAATCTCCGGTGGCAAAAAGAGTAACATCCATACCCCTTTGCACCAAACCTTCAGCCAACAGGGAAACAACTCTTTCCCAGGGACCGTAATGACGAGGGGGAGTTCTCCAGGCAATCGGCGATAACAAAGCTATTTTCATATCTGACAACTCCTTTCAGGTCATACATTAGTCATAATAGATTCTTTCCCCAAAGACAGGAAAATAATCCAATATACTTACCAGATAGCATACTGGATTATTAAGCGTACTTCAAATTTGGAATTGTACTACTAATATAACCGGCTACGGCACGTAATCTGTAGGGGCGAACCCATGTGTTCGCCCGGAATAGGCAGCTACATCAGCAACGGGATTACCCTGCGGGGGTCAGCGGGCGGCCGGGCAGACACACGGGTCTGCCCCTACAAAAGCCACATAAATCTGCATCCTTAACATTATAATAAAAATTCGCGTTAATCATAAAAATCAGTGTCCTTCTGTGTCAATTTTATTCCACTGCGGCTATGGCAAAAATAACATAATTATTGTAGACCTGGCACAGTATTTTGATAGGGTAAGGTTTATTATTACGAAACTTCAAATCAGCTCCACCCCAGGATATAGTTGCATCACGATTGGCTGGCACATAGCTAACAGGTAGAGAATGAGGGTGTCGTTCTACTATCTTCATTTGAGAAGTAAGCAAGCTATTATAAAGGGTGCTGGAGGTTTGGCACACTCCTCCACCAATTCCTGGTACCTTACGACCGCCGCTAAAAACAATTGCAGTTTTATAGCCGGCCTCAACTGTCCTTCTTCCCACTATCCGATTAAAAGAAAAAACTTCTTTAGGTTTAACAATAACCCCATTTAGTTTGCTGCAGGACAGTGAGATATTATGATTACGTGGTGGAGGGCTGGTAGCAATGCTGGTAAAATAACCGGCAATAATATTTTCCGCCGGCCATAACTGGGCCATAACCGGAGCATCACTTAATGTTCCCCAGCGGGGTAAGTTAGCAGGAAGCTGTGGTGGTTGTGGGGGGGCAAACTGGGGGTCGGGACCTTGATAATCAGCACTGCGTACAATAACTGCTCCCACCCGGGAATTGTATTTTACATTATAACCCAACTGTTCAGCTACAAAGCGCATGGGTAGATAGAACTCATCGAGTTTGAGTGTACCTGGATCTTCTTCCTGCACCTGGGCTGGAGGAAGCTGTAGATAATCGTCTTTTTCCAGTGAGAATTCTTTGGAATCCTTTCTAAGCAAGAGTCTGGTATCGATAAATTCAACCTGAACACCGAATATAAGGCTGCAATCATTTAATGAAATTACTGTCTTTGCTGTGGTGTCAATAAAGGCAGCATAATTAAGAGGGGCTTTTTGGCCATCCACATAAACTTCAATAGTTCGAACAATTATGGATTTAATTAGTACTTTCTGAGTTACATCCTGAGGTGCGTCCTGGGTTACATCCTGAGTTACTTCCTGAGGTAGCACCTGGGACTCAGTTGTCTCCGCCCCTATTACCGGGGTAGCATAACATGTGATTAATGTGATTAGTAAAACTATAGCTATAAAATGTTTTCCTTTTTTCATAACTCTCTCCTTATACAGAAAATATATTATCATATTTATTGGTTTTTTTTTCACTTATGACTGAATAATGGAAAGTATTAACAGGAGAGAGTATAAAAAATAGACCCGGAGATTTATATCCCCAGGTCTATTTTACTGATCGAAATAATTAGGAACTGACCGAAGATCTAACTTGTTGGATATCTTTGGTGTCAGCCGGGGTAGCAGGTTTATAGAAACCTTTAGATTCTGCCATTTGATACAACTGGTACTGGAACTGTTCATCAGAGTTTCTAATCTGCTGCAGGGTCTGACGCAGTTGCTGATTAGAGCATTCGCTAATACTGCTAGCGTAGGTGGTTAAACTGCTTTTCATCATGGAAAGAATATCATTTACCATTTCTTTATCGCCGATATGCTGCATTTTTTCATCTCCTTATCCCAAAAATGATAATAGTTTCTGACGGGTCTGAGAAGCGGATTGAGCTGATTGCTGAAACATCTGCCTAACCTGGGGATCCTGAACCTGAGAAGCATAGAAGTTAAGTTTCTTTTCAGCATTTTCATGGGAACCAATTAAATGTCTAAGGGTTTGCAATTCCATCTGATTGATATTCATTCTTTGCTGCTCCTTTCATTAATTTTATTTTGAGCACAGTATTATATTGCCTCGATTTAATCTATCTATACCTTCCAATGATTATTAAATCGGGAATACCATTGGATTGGCACAATTTACATAAAGGTATACAGCATTGGGAAAAGAACCATTTATAATAGTGCACTGGTACCTTATGGGCTAATGAGAATAACAACGCAATTTGTCCTAAAAAAAGAAATTTTTAATCAGGTTTTTTTATACGAGGAGGTACTTTATGAAGAAAAAAGCTTTGGCATTAATTATGGTATTTGTATTTACACTTGGTTTAACGCTAACACCAGTTAAGACTATTGTTGCTGAAACAGTTATTAAACCGGATTTACCCCAGGTAAAAGCATTCCGGGAAATATACAACAACAGTCCAGCCCATGCTCTAGTAGGCCGAGCCATCTGGTATATGAATTACGGATATATGGTTTATGGACATAAAAAATATTGGGATACTGGTTACATAGATTGTTCCAATTTTGTCTCCCTAGTTTACAAGGATTTTGGCTACAGTATTACTTCAGCAGCGCGAAAGTATAACACAGTAGGCAAGCCGGTGAGTGGAGTTTATAGCAAACGCCAGCCGGGCAGCACTAAAAAATATATGCTGGTAGGTGTGGATAAGCTTAAGCCAGGAGATATTTTTACCTTTTGGAAAGAGGATAGTACCGGAAAACGCTATATTGGCCATGTAGCCATATATATGGGTAAACTAAACGGAAAGCCAACTATAATACATACGGTTAAAGGTTATCCAACCGCCATTGGTATAACTACCAGTTTTACTTACTGGTATGGCCAGCATTTTAATGGTGCCCGGCGGGTACTCCCAACTACAGCGTATTCTTCGAAAACTACTTATAAATATACAAGGCCAGTTATACCGGCAAAATATCAGATGAAGCCTGGTCCGGTAATAATGCCGAAATACTTGCATAATGGGTTTTAAATAGGGTGGGGCAGCAGATTCGGCAGGGACAAACTTAATTTAAACCTTATAAATAATATGATAGTGGTTTAATCAGGGAAATTATCAGAATAATTACTCAAAACAAAAATTTTCCAGTATAATTAAACTAACTATTAACGTTTATTTGGGAGGTGACATAAGTTTTGTCCATCTTTCGACCACTGTCAGACCCTACTGAGCCTAATCATTACCAGGTAGCCGGTGTTAACGTCATTTGCCCTCATTGCCGAGCTCAGAAATTTTACGAGAGCAGGGTCCAGTGCAACATCTATGAATCGGCTTATGCCGAAAACGAGTATACAGGTAAGATGGCCACAGCACTTACCTGTAGCCGATGTACTATGATGTTATACTTTAGTAGCAAACCAAACAAAGTAATCGGTTGATTTCCTTAAGAAAGGGCGAACCCGTCTGTTCGCCCTTTCCGCTACCTCGGATAAGTGTACAGGTTACTACAAACGTACAATTAAACTACGAGTTGCTATTACATGGGTTGTTTTGGCGATCAGGAATAAAAAAAGCGATTAGAAGGTTACATATAGCCAGTCCCCCTGATACCAGAAATACCGGCAGATAACCATAATGGGCCCACAATAAACCGCCTCCTAAGGGGATTAACATGGAAACAGCGTGATCCATACTTAGCCCCATTGATATGGTGGAAGCAATATCCTCGGGCCCATCAGCAATACGAGCCAGATAAGTAGTTCGAGCTATACGAACGGAAAATAATAATTGGTCACAGATAAAACAAGCCATTATTATCAGCATGGCCACCTGATTGGAGAACCAGCCAGGTGAAAAACCATATAATATGCTAATTATTATGAGCATACAAGATTCCATGGCAATAATACGTCTTTCTCCCCAGGCATCAATGGCTCTCCCCAGTAAAGGGCGGAAGAAGATGCTTAAAACTGTACCTATAAAACCAAGTATGGCAAAGGTTTCAATATTGGCATGAAAAACCTTAATTAAAACCCAGGGAGCAAAGGTTAAAAAGATTTGTTTCCGGGCTCCAAAAAGGATATTAAGGATATAAAAGAGGGTGTATTTCTTCTTAAAGACCAGACGACGGGAAACATTAGTTAAAGGCTGAGGTTTTATAAGGAATAAACCTATACTGGCTAACAGGGCGCAACCGCCGGCGATACCAAAGAGTACACCAAAGGAAATATGATAGCGCGAAGCTCCCCAATAGACAATAATCATTCCTAAAATTGCCCCCAGGGCTTCCAACGAGCCCAACTGGCCCAGGCGACGGCCCTCCTGTCCCTCAGTGGCAAGGCGCAGTGCGATCGGTTGAGTCATGGCCATGTATAAGTGAGCGCCGGTACTCCAAATAAACATCCAGACAACTACCATAGTAATATTAGGCGCTAAAAACCCCTGACCCCATAAGGCTAAAGCTACTAGTAATGCTGATACCGAGGCGATGCGCGTATCCGCTAGAAAAAGCAGCGCCGTAAAAATAAATACTACCAGAAATCCTGGTAATTCCCGTGGAAACTCTAGTGCTCCCCGGGTAACCTCACTAACATTATGTACCTGCGCCAGGTAGTTATTAAAGGAAGGATCATAAAGACCGGAATATACACCCATCATCAAAGTCGACATGGCAAATAGGATGAGGGGTGTACCAATATTCTTTTTAATGAATGCCATAATGATTTGCTCCTATGTTCAGTGGCCATGAATGGTAACTATAGCGATTTATTTGTCTATTCTATACCTTCCAGGGGTAATTTGCGAATGAAATATGAATACATTATCACTGGAAAAGACAAACTAGTCAAAAACAAAGAAAGGATGGGAGATATGGCTTTACTTGGTGATCCCTTTGTAGCTAATTTACCCCGTCAGCTCTCTAATGAGGAATTAATACAGGCATTAAGGGTTGATATTGCAGGTGAATTGGAGGCCATAATCGGCTACGAAGCTCATGTCATGGCCACCACTGATGAAAGGGTAAAAAAGGTATTAACCCACATTGCCAATGAAGAAAGGCGCCATGTAGGTCAATTACAGCAGCTTCTATTTGTTCTTAACCCAGTTGAACAGCAATATTTTGACCAGGGACTGCAGGCCATTCAACAACAGCAGTCCCAGAATTTCCAGATGCCCATGCAATAAGAAAACGGGGCAGACACTTAGGTCTGCCCCTGTGTCTTTCCTCCTCACTTCAATTTTTTCCCCTTTAGTTACGCCTTTTAAATGCATCCGGTTAATGATCAAAATATTTTAAAAATATCTTTGACTATTATTGACTATTAGTCAAACAGGTATTATACTGCCAATAGGAGCACATGTGAAATCCGAACATAAGTAGAAGACTAAAAGATCATGGTCAACTGTAGTTTTGCTTGTTTTTGACTTTTAAAATGATTAAGAAGGGGGTTTGTCAAAATGGCAAAAGCTTTAGGTATTGATTTGGGCACGACTAATTCAGCCGTTGCCGTTATAGAATCCGGTAATCCGGAGGTTATTACTAATGCGGAGGGAGCTCGCACTACTCCTTCGGTAGTTGCTTTCAAAGGTGAGGAGCGATTGGTGGGACAGATTGCCAAGCGGCAGGCTGCACTTAATCCGGAGAATACTTTTTACTCGGTGAAAAGATTTATGGGGCGGCGCTTTTCCGAGGTTGCCGACGAGAGAACCCTGGTTCCCTATAAAGTAGTGGCTGGCAATGATGATGCCGTTCGTTTTCAAGTAAGTAATAATATGATATCACCTGAGGAAATTTCGGCTCTGGTACTTAAAAAACTGGTTGAGGATGCTTCCCGTTATCTGGGGGAAAAGATAAATGATGTAGTAATTACCGTACCCGCTTATTTTAATGATGCCCAGCGTCAGGCTACCAAAGATGCCGGTAAAATCGCGGGACTAAATGTTTTGCGTATTATTAATGAGCCTACAGCGGCAGCTCTGGCTTATGGTCTGGATAGTAAAAATAACCAGACTATCCTGGTATTTGACCTGGGGGGCGGTACCTTTGACGTATCCATTCTGGAAGTAGGCGACGGCGTTTTTGAGGTGAAATCCACCAATGGTAATACCCACCTGGGTGGTGACAACTTTGATAAACGGGTAGTAGACTGGCTGGCAGATGAGTTTAAAAAAGACTACGGCATTGACCTGCGTAAAGATAAGCAATCACTGCAGCGCTTAACCGAGGCGGCAGAAAAAGCCAAAGTGGAATTGTCCAGTGTAACCGAGACGCAAATCAGCCTGCCCTTTATTACGGCGGATGCTGATGGCCCCAAACACCTGGATATGAAATTAACCCGGGCCAAATTTGAAAACTTGATTCATGATTTAGTAGAAGAACTACGAGTACCAGTTGAAAATGCTCTAAAAGACGCTCGTTTAACCAAAGAGGATATTGAAGAAATCATTCTGGTCGGTGGTTCCACCCGGGTCCCGGCGGTGCAAAAACTGGTTAAGGATTTGACTGGTAAAGAGCCTAACATGGGGGTAAATCCGGATGAAGTAGTTGCAGTAGGAGCAGCCATTCAGGCCGGAGTCTTGTCCGGGCAGGTTAAAGACGTGGTCCTGCTGGATGTTACCCCGCTCTCACTGGGAGTTGAGACCATGGGCGGAATCATGACCCGGATTATCGAAAGAAATACTACTATCCCGGTTAGAAGAAGTGAAGTGTTTTCTACTGCCGAAGATAACCAACCGGCTGTAGATATTCATGTACTGCAGGGAGAAAGGGAGTTGGCTCGGGATAACCGTTCTTTGGGTCAGTTCAAACTGGATGGAATTGCACCGGCTATGCGGGGAGTTCCCCAGATTGAAGTTACTTTTGATATTGATGCCAACGGTATTCTAACCGTAAATGCTCGGGAGAAATCAACCGGTAAGGAGCAAAAGGTCACCATCAGCAATTCTTCTAATTTAGATAAAGCTGAAATAGACCGGATGATTGAAGATGCTAAACGTTACAGTGAGGAAGACCGCAAGCGTAAACAGGAAGCTGAAGCTCGTAATCACGCTGATGGGATATGCTATAATGCAGGCCGTCAGCTGGAAGCCATGGGCGAAGCAGTATCATTGGCTGACAAGGAGAAAGCCCAGGAGGCTATCAACCGCCTACGCCAGGCTCTGGAAGAAAAAGCTCCGGTTGAACAGATTGAGACTGTGGTGCAAGAGTTGGAGGAAATTATGCAGGGACTCGAACTTACTACTGCAGATGCTGCTGGGGCAGCCGGTGATTCCGAGGTAATTGATGCTGAATTTGATGAGAACTAAGCCCTAAAAGGGGGTCAGGAGGCTTAAGAGATGGCAGTAACCTTTCGTGACTATTACGAGACCCTGGGTGTGCCTCGTGATGCTGATGAAAAGAAAATAAAAGCTGCATACCGTAAACTAGCTCGTAAATGGCATCCTGACCTGCATACAGGTAAGGATAAGGAACGAGCGGAGGAAAAATTTAAAGAGATTAATGAGGCTTATGAGGTATTAAGCGATACCGATAAACGGGCTAAATATGACCGTCTGGGCAGTAATTGGAGAAATGGCGACCAGTTTGACCCAGGCGATATGGGCAGTACCCATTATTATAGTGGGGATTTCAATTCTGCTGATTTTCAAGGCTTTAGCGATTTTTTTGCCAGTATTTTTGGCAGCAGCAAACCAGGACACCGGGGAGCCAGTACTTTTTATGATGGACCCATGCGGGGACAGGATGTAGAAAGCGAAATTGAGCTTACCTTGGAGGAAGCCTATCACGGCGGGAATAAATCTCTGCGCCTATCGGCTGGGAAGGTATGTGGCGAGTGTCATGGCCGGGGCATAGTCGGACGCACCATATGTACCATCTGTGGAGGTACCGGTTCCGTACCTACCCTGCGTAATATAGAGGTTAAAATCCCGGCGGGAATAAAAGAAGGAAGTACTATCCGCCTTAAAGGCCAGGGCGGAGAAGGTAGCGGCGGCGGCCCATCCGGAGATTTGTATCTCAAGGTGCGGCTGCTGCCCCATGCTCAGTTTACGGTAGAAGGTAAGGATATAGAATACCCATTGAACCTGCGTCCCGACCAGGCGGTCCTGGGTGATAAAGTAATGGTTCCTACCCTGGATGGCTCAGTAAGAGTTACTATTCCACCGGGAACACCTGCCGGTAGAAGGCTACGGCTAAAGGGCAAGGGGTTGCCTGGACGGCAAGGAGACAACGGAGACCAGTATGTCAAAATAAATATCAATATTGCGACTGATATAAAGGAAGAAGAAAAAGAACTGTATCGCCAAATACGGGCAATTTACGAAAAATAGGGGTGTGAATTATGAAACTGCTGCGTGTAGTATTTCCGGCTGAGGAAAATTGGTTACCTATCTCCCGGCTTTCCATCCACCCCGGACTCCTGGATATTTTGGAGGAACTGGGAGTAATAGAAGTCGTAAATGAACAGGTGGAACAGAACGATTTGCAGCGCATAAATAAAATAATGCGACTGCGAGACTCGCTGGGGATTAACCTGAATGGGGCTATATTAATCTGTGATTTAATGGAACGAATTACAGAACTGGAGGACGAAGTCCGCCGGTTAAAAGAGAAGAGGTGAAAAGTATGAACATAGAAAAATTAACCCAAAAATCCCGCCAGGCACTAATGGATGCTCAACAATTGGCCGCCTCGAAACATCATCAGGAAGTGGGAGGCAAACACTTGATGATGGCCTTGCTGGAACAGGAAGGTGGCATTACGGAACGCTTTTTAGAAGCGGCCGGGATTGACCTACCATCCTTCCGTGATGGTTTAAGCCGATTAATTGATAAAATTCCGGCAGTTTATGGTTACGAAGGCTCGGTATATATGAGCGGTAGCGTTTCTCGTATCATAGCCCGGGCGGAAAAAGAAGCTCAGAGCTTAAAAGATGATTTCGTTAGTGTGGAACACCTGATTCTGGCCATAATGAGCGAAGGGGAAAGTGACCTGCGCGATCTTTTCACCCGTACCGGTCTAACCCGGGAAAGATTCCTGAATGCTATGCGCAATGTACGCGGTTCCCAACGGGTAAGCAGTGATAACCCCGAGGATAGTTATGAAGCTCTGGAGAAATATGGCCGTGACCTTACCCGCATGGCCGCCGATGGTAAACTGGACCCGGTTATCGGACGCGATGAGGAAATCCGCCGGGTGATGGAAATACTATCCCGCCGTACCAAGAACAACCCGGTTTTAATTGGTGAGCCCGGGGTAGGTAAAACCGCCATTGTTGAAGGGTTGGCCCGTCGTATTACCGCCGGAGACGTACCGGAAGGTTTGAAGGGTAAGAAATGTATTGCCCTGGATATGGGTTCGCTGGTTGCGGGAGCTAAATACCGGGGTGAATTTGAGGAACGATTAAAGGCAGTACTGAAAGAAGTGGAACAATCAGATGGCGGCATCATTCTATTTATTGATGAACTGCATACGGTTGTGGGAGCAGGAGCAGCCGAAGGGGCTATGGACGCCAGCAACCTCTTAAAACCAATGCTGGCGCGGGGAGAATTACGAGCTATTGGTGCTACCACTGTGGATGAATATCGTAAACATATTGAAAAAGATCCGGCTTTGGAAAGGCGCTTTCAACCGGTAATGGTAGATCAGCCATCGGTCGAGGATACCATTTCCATTCTGCGGGGCTTAAAAGAGCGCTATGAAGTTCATCACGGGGTCAGGATTCAGGATGCCGCCCTGGTAGCGGCAGCTGTGCTATCCGATCGTTATATATCTGACCGGTTTCTGCCGGATAAGGCCATTGACCTGGTAGATGAAGCCGGAGCCAAGCTGCGAACTGAAATCGACAGCATGCCGGCGGAATTAGATGATATTACCCGCCGCATAATGCAATTGGAGATAGAAGCCGCTGCCCTGGAAAAAGAGAAAGATGCTGCCTCCCGGGAACGGCTTAATAATCTGCTCAAGGAACTGCAGGATTTAAAAACTGAGTCGGACGCTATGCAGGCCCGCTGGCAGGCGGAAAAACAGTCCATAGTAAGGATGCAAAACATTAAAAAAGAGATAGAAGAATGCCGTAACGAGATGGAAAGGGCAGAACGGGAATATGATCTAAATCGCATTGCCGAACTAAAATATGGACGTTTGAACGACCTGGAGCGCAAATTAAAAGCGGAAGAAGAACACCTGGCTGACAAACAGAAAGGCGATGTTCTTCTAAAAGAAGAAGTTGATGATGAGGATATTGCCCGGGTAGTAAGCCGCTGGACCGGGATTCAGGTTAGTCGCTTACTGGAAGGAGAACGGGAAAAGCTGCTGCACTTAAATGAAATCCTGCATGAGAGAGTAGTAGGGCAAGGTGAAGCGGTTGAAGCCGTAGTAGATGCTGTAATCCGCTCCCGAGCGGGATTGAAAGATCCGCATCGTCCAGTAGGGAGTTTTATCTTCCTGGGGCCGACCGGGGTAGGAAAAACCGAATTGAGTAAAGCCCTGGCTGAAACCCTCTTTGATGATGAACGCAGCATGATCAGGATTGACATGTCCGAGTATATGGAAAAACACAGTATTGCCCGTTTAATTGGTGCTCCTCCCGGTTACGTCGGTTATGATGAGGGTGGCCAGCTTACTGAAGCGGTACGGCGTAAGCCCTACACCGTAATTTTATTTGACGAAATCGAGAAAGCCCATAATGATGTGTTTAACATCTTGTTACAAATCCTGGATGATGGTCGTTTAACTGATGGTAAAGGACGGACCGTGGATTTCCGCAATACCATTATTATTATGACCTCCAATATCGGCAGTCATGAAATACTGGAATACCAGCACCAGGGCGGCGACTACGAAGAGATGAAGTCACGGGTAACCGGAATGTTAAAGGGTTATTTTAGACCCGAGTTTCTAAACCGGATTGATGAAATCATAGTATTCCATGCTCTGGATCAGGAGCAGATTAAGGCTATTGCCGAGATACTGCTGAAAAATCTGGCCGAGCGTTTTCGGAAAAATGTCCAGGCTGATCTGAAATGGGATAATGAGGCCTTAAGCTACATGGCTAAAAAAGGTTATAATCCCGCTTACGGCGCCCGCCCCCTAAAGCGCCTGGTGCAACATGAAGTCGAAACCATGCTCTCCCGGTATATTATTAAGGGAGATATTGAGCCCAATGATACCGTAATCCTGAGCGCCCAAGGCGACCAGTTAATAGTCAAGATAGACAGAGATGCAGGTTAAAATACAGGGGCAGACCCATGGGTCTGCCCCGTTTTCGCTAGGTATCTAAGATATATGGAACTCTCTGTTAGACTCACGCTATTATATTCCTTCTTTAGTCTGATTTTTTAATCCTATAATAATGCGATTCCTTTAAGACTATCCAATAATCCGTAATATTGAGGTTCCATTCTAGATATTATTTTGCGATCATCCAAATTATCATATTCTATTTCATCAAGTATAGAAAAGAAATTAGCTCCAAATAATTCAACTCCTATGATGTTCACGCTAAAACGTATTGCGTTATAGTCGTCGGTTATGTAGTTAAGACGGAGTATATCCTGTTGAAGTCTCCAGACTAGACCGTATAATTTATTTATAAGAACTAATTGCTCTAACTGAAAATCACCGCTCAGATTAGCAATATGCTCAGAATAATTACGACTAATTGAAATACCTTCCGGAGCACTTCCAATATTCGGTTTTTGAATTTTGGTTTGGATTCTAATTATTTCTTTTAAAACTGTAAATATATCTATATATATTATTCTAGCACTGGTTCTAAGTATCTGTTCTTGTTCCTCCTTCTCTTTAATTTTTTCTTCGTTCAAAACTCTCTGTTGAGCATCTATGTTAACTTTAGCAGCTTTTTTGCTCCCAAGGTAACTTGCAATTCCCCCAATAGCAGAACCAACTAAACCAATAGCTCCTCCATATATTGCTGCCAAAGTAGTTGTGTCAAGACTCATATTAATTCCTTCCTTCCCCCTCTTACTTTGGTAAAAGTAAGCAACTTCATGCACAATTCATCTTCTATTTCCGACAACCGGATGAGATATTAGTAATTAATAGCTTGAAACGAAACACACTCCCTGACATGTTATCGCTACTATTTATGGAACCCGAGTTTTATAAGAGAAGACCGGATCTGTTAACTCAACTTTCCGGATCACCCGGTACAACCTTTATCCTTTCCCTGGGATGTACAGGACATTCCCAGACGTCCCTTCTCCCCCTTACTACTCTTCTATACTGCGTTCTACCATCAATCTCACATACCGGGATATTGTTAAAAGGTAGACGTTCATCTATATTTCGTAAATATTTTTTACAATCAGGGTTAGAGCATCCCACCTTTATGGGTTGACGATCCCATGCCCTCTGCTTTTTTTGATTAATTATTATTGTTGTGCATCCACAGTACGGGCAAATTCTAAGAGTTTCGTCCTCCTGTAGCGATGCACTTCTTATGTGTTTAGCCTGTATATAATCCAGCCATTTTTGAGCATATGTTGCAGAATGAATTCTATGGATAATTTCCACTCGTCCTCTATGACTGGACCAATTCATACTACCAGTATAGAGAACCTCCTGATCAATCAGAACATCTTTCCCATGAAGTCCATTTGCATAAATAATAATTGCTCCCAAAGCTTTCAAATTATTGATGACATTTTCCACATAAGTTTTATTGAGAGTATTTTCATCAATAACTGGGACAATTAATGTCACACTTACCCCCCTTTGCAAGGCAGCTCTGAAGAATGGTTCTATCTGTGGCCAACGGAATTGTCCAAAATAAGGAGCGAGTCCAAATATCGAATATTGGGCGTTTGCTAGATCGTTTGTGAATCGCGGGAAGAAACTTTGTTCATCTAACAGCTCAAAGGTATATTCTTCGTCTCCATCTGTATTATTCCATCCTATGGTGTTCAAACCAAAATTTAATTCCGGCTGTACTTGATTACTCTCAAAAAACTTACCAATAGGTACCGGATCATTCTTTTGCAAAAGCAAAGACCAGAATTCTCCTAATCCGCTATTTATATTTGCATGTCTATTCATCCATATAGATGAACCCAAAAAAAGGAACCTATGCCTTGCCCTGGTAACTGCAACATTCAAGTCACGTATTACCTCGTTTGCATCTCTGGGATTACATAATCTTGCTGACCAGTATGGTTCGTCAAGTACTGAATCAAATATTATTAATTCAGCTTCTCCTCCTTGAAAGGTATGTACTGTTCCCGCTTTAACCCATGGCTCCAATTTTGCTTCTATTAAAAGTTGAGAAAGAATTCGTCTCTGAGCAGCATAAGGAGTAACGATTCCTATCGGTAAAGTTTCATTATCATTGGGAGGTTCAAGGCTACTAATAAAACGGCGTGCTAACTCGATTGCAATATTGGCCGTATAAAAATTAAACCGACTTAAAGTCTGGGGCTGCTTACCACACCAACAATGCATTTCAGCTGTATCCACAATTATTAATGGCTTTTCGGATATTCTTTGTATCCAATCAGGAGTTGAACGGACAGTTAAATATTCCTTATCGTCCTTTAATCTTAATCCTGCTTTTCTATACGCCAAATTATAAGCAACCTTAGAAATTTGGGGCAACATTCTACGTTGTACAGAAAGCCTCGCTAATACCGGACAATTAGGTACAGCTTTCATGTCTCTAGCTACCCCTGCAAGATGAAACACATCTATATTAAGCTGTGGATTTGTTTCCTTATTTGTACCCCTTACTACAGGAGGAAGTTGTAGAAAATCGCCTACTAATACAACTTTTTTTTGTGCTTTGTGTGCTACTAATAATATGGTTGGTGGAAGTGCCATTGATATCTCATCGATAATTACAACATCGAATTTCTCTGTTTCCAGTTCCCTTCCCGTGTAATTCTTGGTTAACGTAGCAAATATTATCGTTGCATTGGAGATTACTTTCATTTGAATTTGGTCAATCTCCAATTGTATAGCCTGTATTTCACCTGTCAATCTCATTATTTGATCTGTAATAGATGTAATCTCTTTACTAAGATATTCGTGAGAAGGTAACCTGTCACATACTATTCTTTGGGAGTTTATTCGTAGTTGGGCAGTATCCAACACATTCTTAAGCTCAAGTTTTCTTTGATTTAGATCTACAAACCTGGCCTTTTCAATATTCAGATCATCTTCTGCTTTTTCAAGTAGTATGGAGATCTCACTAATTTTATCCGCATTTTTAAACAATGCGTTTAGAGCTTTCTCAAGTTGTTTTTGACACTTTTCCAGGTAAAGATTTTTTTTAGAAATCAGCTTGTTTAGATCTTGGATTTTATTTTCTATCACTTCAATGCTTTTAAAAAGATCCTCGAATTCTTTAGTGTTAAACGACAAATTACCATCGGCAGCAACGACAAATTAATTTTCTATGACTTAAGCTTTGTGACAACAGATTAATACCGGGGCGACAGTTTCGCAGCGGGGAAACAACACATTCTTGTTCTTA
>JAAYCQ010000033.1 GCA_012729715.1 Syntrophomonadaceae bacterium | reverse complement strand
TTACCGAAATCCCCTACCAGGTTAATAAAGCCCGCCTGGTGGAAAAAATAGCGGAATTAGTTCGCGATAAAAAAATAGAAGGCATTGTAGAACTGAGGGATGAATCTGACCGTCATGGTATCCGCATAGTTATCGAGGTCAGGAAAGATGCTAATGTAAACATAATAGTTAACAAACTGTTCCGCCATACCCAGATGGAAGATAGCTTTGGTATTATCATGTTGGCCCTGGTAAACGGACAACCCCGGGTACTAAGTTTAAAAGAGATGATGCAAAACTATATCGACCATCGCCAAGAGGTTATTACCCGGCGGACCCGTTTTGACTTGAAAGTAGCCCGGGACCGCTTGCATATAGTGGAAGGTTTACTCAAGGCCCTGGACCACCTGGACGAAGTAATTGACCTAATCCGCAATAGTAAAGACCGAGAAGAAGCCCGGCAAGGCTTAATCGCCCGTTTTCAGTTGAGCGAGATTCAAGCCAATGCCATACTGGATATGCGCCTGGCCCAGCTAACCGGCCTGGAGCGTAATAAACTGGAAGACGAGCACGGAGAATTATTGGACCGTATTGCCGATTTTGAAGATATCCTGGCTCGCCCCGAGCGCATACGGGCTATAATCAAACAGGACCTGGAAGAAGTTAAACGCAAATATGCTGACCCGCGCCGAACCGAGATCAGCCAGGAATTAAGCGATTACGATATTGAAGATTTAATTGATGATCATGAGGTTATGATAACCTTGAGCGATCGGGGATATGTTAAAAGGCAACCGCTGGATACCTATAAATCACAACGACGGGGCGGCAAAGGGGTAAGTTCCGCTACCATCCGGGCTGAGGACGTAGTAAGCAGTGTCATTGTAACCAGTGTTCTGGCCAATATACTGTTCTTTACCAATACCGGGCGGGTCTTTTCTACCAAAGCGTATCGCTTGCCGGAATCATCCCGCCAGGCCAAAGGTATGCCCTTAATCAATTTCCTGGAATTAAGACCGGAAGAAAGAGTAACCACCATGGTGGCTGCTCGTCATCTGGATCCCCGCCGTCACCTGGTAATGGTAACCCGCCAGGGGATTATTAAAAAGGTACCTCTTTCCGCTTTTGAAAATATCCGTAGAAATGGTCTGATTGCCGTAAACTTACGAGAAGATGATGAGTTAATGGGGGTAAAAAGGGTTGAAAAAGGTGACCGCATTATGGTTTTCACCTCCTACGGTTTATCCATAATGTTTGATGAAAAGCAGGTGCGGGCCATGGGTAGAACTGCTACCGGGGTAAAAGCCATTCGTTTAACCCAAGGAGATATAGTTATCGGTATAGATAAATACCGCGAAGGTGCTGACGCTTTACTGGTAACTGAGAACGGATATGGCAAAAGAACACCCACCAGCGAATTCCGGCAGCAGAATCGCGGTGGTAAAGGATTAAAAGCCATAGATATTACTAATAAAAATGGTAAATTGGTGGCTTTTCGCGTAGTTACTGAAGATGAAGAACTACTGCTTCTAACCGGTGAAGGACAGGCTATTCGCCTGGAAGCAGAGGACATATCCCGACAAAAACGTTATTCCCGGGGAGTATTACTGATGCGCCTCCCGGAGAATGACCAGATTGTGAGTATGGCTCGTTTTAAAGTGGAAAAAGAAGAATAGGGTTATACTTTAGAAAAATTGATAGATAATAAAACCATGGTCTTTCCCTTAAATTCAGTGGAGGTGTTTTAGAATGGCAGAACAGGATAGTGTTAAAGTGAGATCAGGTAATATAGCTCAAAAACTAATGGGTAGAGTAATAATGGATGTAACTACACCGGAACAGGCCAGAATAGCTGAAGAGGCCGGAGCAGGTGCGGTCATGGCCCTGGAAAGAGTTCCGGCCGATATTCGTGCCACCGGGGGAATTGCCCGCATGGCCGATCCCAGCGTTATTTTACGTATAATGGATGCAGTTTCTATACCGGTGATGGCCAAGTGTCGTATAGGGCATTTCGTTGAGGCCCAGATATTAGAGACCCTGGGAATTGATTATATAGATGAGAGTGAAGTTTTGACCCCGGCGGATGATAAACATCACGTCAACAAAAAAATGTTTAAAGTACCTTTCGTATGCGGGGCCCGTAATCTGGGAGAAGCACTGCGTCGTTTAGGTGAAGGGGCCGACATGATTAGAACCAAGGGAGAGGCCGGCACCGGTAACGTGATAGAAGCGGTACGACATATTCGCCAGGTGATGGATGAAATCAGGTGGGTGGGCAACCTGCCTCCAGAAGAGCTAATGGCCGCGGCTAAAGAATTACAGGCTCCATATGAACTGGTAGTGGAAACGGCTACGCTTAAAAGATTGCCGGTAGTTAATTTTGCCGCTGGCGGTATTGCTACTCCAGCTGATGCCGCATTAATGATGCAGTTGGGCTGTGATGGCATATTCGTAGGCTCCGGGATATTTAAATCTGGTGACCCCATGAAACGAGCCCGAGCTATTGTAGCAGCTACCAACCATTACAATGACCCTGCCGTTTTGGCCGAAGTTTCCAAAGACCTGGGTGAGCCCATGGTAGGAATTGATATTAACACCATTAGGCCGGAAGAGAGAATGCAAGAACGAGGTTGGTAAGACAGCAAACAGGGGGACGTTCTTTTTGTTTGCTTGGCACAAGCAAACAAAAAGAACGTCCCCCTGTTTGCCCTTGCCAAAGCGCGATTTATGTAATATAATGATAGCCAATCTTTTAAATAGATATTTATTGCGATGAAAGGGATTAGTAAAAATATTAGGCTGGAGTAAGAGAACTGGTGGCAGGTGTAAACCAGTGCAGCTTTATTTTGAATCCACCCTGGATGCAGGCTGTGAAAGCAGTACCGGTGGTACCGATATAACCTTTAAGCTGGGTGTTATCATAACATCAAGTAGGGTGGCAACGCGGGAAATAACCTCTCGTCCCTTAAT
>JAAYCQ010000032.1 GCA_012729715.1 Syntrophomonadaceae bacterium | reverse complement strand
GCATTCATTTATCCTCGGGAATATCGGGGACCGTTCAGTCTGCCAATATAGCTGCAGAAATGCTTATAGGTGAGCATATACATGTTATTGATTCCAGAAAAGCGTCGGTTGGCCAGGGATTAATGGTATTAGAGGCTGCCCGCATGGCTCAATCCGGGGAAGAGGTATCCGCAATTATAGACCGCCTGAATGAAATGCAGAATACGGTACGATGTATCTTTGTGGTAGGTAATTTGGATATACTCATAAAAGGTGGGCGGCTATCCCGAGCCAAAGGCATGTTAGCAGGTGCTCTGGACATAAAGCCGGTATTGCACATGGATGTAGAAGGGAAAATTGTACCCTTTAGCAAGGCTCGGGGTCATAGAGGAGCGAGGAATAAACTCATCGAGCTAATGGAGACTCTGGGCTCGGATCTGAGCCACCAGACTGTTGGTATTTGTCATAGTGCCTGCCCGGATGACGCAGAATACCTGAGAAGTATTATGAAAGAAAGGTTGCACGTTCCAGAAGTAATTATCGGCGAGATAGGCCCAGTTATTGGTTCCCATGTTGGTGCCAGTACTTTTTCAGTGTTTTTTGAAGAGTAAGGAATAACTCAGCATGAAAGACCTGGCACAGTTCACAGAGCCAGGTCTTTATTATATGCAAACCATAAAATACTATGGAACGGTTTAATGCAGCACTTATAGCCATACCGGGCTATAGGTTTTATTGCCTAATGTAAGCCGGGTCAGGAGCTGGGAATCAAGTTTTTGGCCTTACCCTCTAAAACACCTTCCTTGGAGTGCTGATTGATTTTAAAGTCGGGTATCCACAACTACCTATGAAAATTGCCATAATGTTAGCAGAGAGAGTATCCTCACCCCTCACCTTTTACTCCTCACTCTTAATAAAGTCATAAATTCAGTGTTATTTACAAGAAAAATTTGCTCAATACTTATTTCCTTATCAATGTGTAATGGCACCCTGTTCTGTTACCAGACTTATAAACATAAATTAGTAGCAATTACTTATAGAAGTGGGACGATAAATTATTTGAAAAGATTTAAAAAATCTAAAATCATATTGTTAGTGATACTCAGCCTTACTTTGTTGGGAGCTGGATTAAATAATGTATTTTCGCAATCCATAGAAAGTCGGATCAGCCGGGGAGAAATAATTAATATTCTATTGATGGGTGTTGATGCCAGGCCAGGGGAAGAGCAGAATACTCGCAGTGATACTATGATGTTGGTCAGTATAAATTATAAACTGGACAAAATTGTACTACTCTCCATTCCCAGAGATACCAGGATAGAGGGAAGAGAGCGAACTGGAAAAATAAATATGACTAATCAGTTAAAGGGGCCGGAGGAAAGCTGTAATGAAGTGTCGCGCCTGCTCGAAAAAGATGTAGAACACTATGTTATCACCAACTTCGAAGGTTTTGAAAAAATGATCGATACCCTGGGAGGGGTAGATATGTATGTAGATATTGATCTCAAAAGCTATACTAACGGGGTTTTCTTGGAAAAGGGTAACCGCCATCTCAATGGCAAAGAGGCTCTGACCTATGCCCGTTTCCGCGAAACCCAGCAAGGAGATATCGGGAGAACGGCCAGGCAGCAAAACTTATTGAAGGCACTAGCCCGGCAACTGGGGCGTAAGCAGAACGTTGCCCGCTTACCTCGACTGCTGGCGCAACTCCGGGAAAATGTACAAAGTAATATATCCTTAAGCGATATAGTCTATCTGGCCAACCTTGTACCTGGGCTTAGAGAAGATGACATTATTAATCAGACCTTGCCCGGTTATCACTATGTTGATCCTTACAGTGGTGCCAGCTACTGGGAGGTTGACCGGGAGATAGCACGCAGTATTATTGATTCTCTGTTTAAGGGTGAGCGATTTGAAGTTCATTTGCAGGCGCCCCCCTGGGCCAGAGACTACTAAGAGCAGTAATAAGTCCGGGGACAGTCCCCGGACTTATTGCTTTAGCCCATCCTGGCTTATATTACCTTTGACGATATTTCGCTGTAACCGATAGAATTTTATGTATACCTTATCAATATAAAGGAAGGAGTGGAATTGAGAAGCACCAGATTTTAACTATGCAGTAAGGATTATTTTTGCGAGGACTAATATTATGAGTAAGAGATTTAGCTTAAGCGTAGTAATTGGCGTACTTATATTGGTAATTTCGGTTATTAGCGTCAAGTCAGTTTACTTAACTGCCAAACCAACTGTAGATACAGCAGAGGCACATATAAATGAGGACACGGCTACCTTGGAGGGTATGATACATAACACCGGGGGGAGAGATGTATCCTGCTATGGTTTTAGATGGGGGACAAGCTCCGGCCTGGATAAAACGGAAAACTTATCCGGCAGTATTGATGTCAACAAACCTTTTTCTACAACCATTACGGGATTAAAAGAAGGGGTGACTTATTACTATCGAGCTTTTGCGGTCAATGCTAAAGGTACTGCTTATGGTGATATCAAAAGCTTTACTGTGCCGGTAAAATATAATGCTCCCCCGATAGTTTCCATAACCAGTCCCGGGGATAGCATGACCATTACCCCTGGGGAAGTTGTTAAGATATCTGCCTCGGCCACAGACGATAAAAAGGTAGAGTCGATGGAGTTGTACATAAATAACATCGCCAAAAAGAAAACAGATGGTGGCGCATTAACTTATATTTGGGATACCAGTGGGATGGATGCTGGAAAGTATGTAATAAAGGCAACTGCCGGGGATGGAGTAAAAGCGGATGAAAAGACTATTAATATAACTGTTAAAGATGATTTAAAAAAGGTTGCCCAGGCGGCGGTTACCCCGGCTGCTAATAAGGTTCCTACTCGGACCAAAACGGTAGCAACACCATCTCGAGGGGTTAATTATACTAATATGAGCAGTTATCCCAGGTTAAGTCAATATAACGGTTCATTCGGACAGTTTTACTACCGGGATACAGGTGGTGGGGCAATTGAAATAGACCCCAGGTGGATTGCCGAAAACATTGTAACCATTAAACTACCAGGCGTAAACCGATATGTACAGGTACATAAGAATGCGAAAGATAATTTTATTCAGGCTTTTACATATATACAAAATGGTACTGCAACTATAAATGGCAAAAGGGTACCACTGCTAAGTCTGGTAGACACTATCGACGGAACCTTTGTAAGCCGACATGTAAATTGGAATCCCAGCGAAGGATTGAGCAACCATTCCTGGGGAATCGCCATAGATATTAATGCGGACAATCATTTTAGGTATGTTAACCCCAATTGGGAACCTGATGACCCCAATTACATACTGTGGGTGAAAGCCTTTCAGCCGGCAGGATTTAGCTGGGGCAATTCTTATGGTGATTCCATGCATTATGAGGTAATAAAATAGAAATCATTTATGCTTAAATAAAACCTGGATGGTATTTGACGTGAAAAGAACCGCCTGTGCCCTTAGCCTATCCCCGTGACACCTTCTGTATTTAGCCGCAGGAATTTTCTGCGGTTTTTTGTCGTTTTAAAGGATTTTTGCCATGAATGCAAAATATACAATGTATATGGATAAATAAACAAGCGCAGGTAGTTTATAGAGGAGGAAGCGAGGGTGACAGGAGAATTTAGCTTAAATGAGATGAAAGCCAGCTTTACCACTTTGTTTAATGCTATTGAGGATTATCTGTTTATTATAGATGAAAACGGCAATGCGGTATATGCCAATGATGCGGTTATTGAAAAACTGGGTTATAGCCGGGAAGAACTGAACGGTATGAATCTGCTTCTTTTGCACCCGCCGGAAAGAAGAGACGAAGCCGCACAGATATTTACAGGTATGATGGCAGGGGAGCGCGATCATTGTCCTATTCCTCTTTATACTAAAGATGGCAGCTACATACCGGTAGAAACCAGAGTTGTGAGGGGGGAGTGGCAGGGGACCCTCGCCTTTTTTAGTATCAGTAAAGATATATCACAGATAAGCCAGGCTAATGCCAGGTTCTCCAAGGCCTTTTCCATAAATCCGGCGCTTATGGCTATTAGCAAGATTGACAGTGGTGAATATGTTGACGTAAACGATGCTTTTCTTACCAAGTTGGAGTATAGCCGGAACGAGGTAATCGGTAAAACCTCGCGGGAACTAGGGATTATTCCGTTTGAGGAGAGAGAATTATTAATAAAAGAACTTTACCGCCAAAGCTGTATACGTAATAAGGAATTAACCCTTCACTCCAAAAACGGCAGTAAATTACAGGTTATTTTTTCGGTCGATATTATAGAAACTGACGATCAAGGATACCTTTTAACCGTAATGGTGGATATCACCAGAAGGAAGATAGCCGAAGAACTATTAAAAGAAAGTGAAGACCGCTGGTCTTCGGCTCTGGAGTGTAGTGGGAACGGGGTGTGGGATTGGGATGCCATAACCGATCGGGTTTTCTTTTCTAAGGAATGGAAAAGTATGTTAGGATACGAAGAGCACGAGGTCGGGGATTCCCTGCAGGAGTGGGAAAGCCGGGTTCACCCCGATGACTGGGAAATGATCCAGGTAGAGTTGCAAAAACATTTTGATGGCCAGACTTCGGTTTATGGGAGTGAACACCGCCTGCGCACCCGGGATGGCAGCTATAAATGGATTTTGGATCGAGGCAAGGTGATTAGCCGCGATGAAGTGGGCAAAGTTCTGCGGGTTATTGGAACCCATATAGATATCACCGAGATAAAGAAGGTTCAGGAAGATTTGAACCGTACTCGGGGACAATTAAAAGCCATTCTGGATAACCTGCCTTTTTTAGCCTGGTTTAAAGATAAAGAAGGACGCCATATAGAAATAAATCGGGTTTTTGAAATAGCCTCTGGCTTACCCCGTGACCAAATAATTGGTAAGACCGACCTGGATATATGGCCTATGGAATTAGCTTTAGGATACATAGCCGATGACAAGGAGGTAATGGCTGATAGAAAACAGATTAACAAAGAGGAGCAGGTACAAGATAAAGCCGGAGGTATATGGTTTAGTACCTTCAAAACACCAGTATTTGACCAGGAGGGTAATGTAATAGGAACTACGGGTATTTCTCGTGATATTACTGAAAGCAGAAGACTGGAACATGAGCTGATAGAGCAGCGAACCTTCCTAAAATCACTGATCGATGCTATTCCTGACCTTATATTTTATAAAGATGTAAACAGTGTATATCTGGGCTGTAACCATGCTTTTGCCCACAAATTCATTGGTCTGTCCGAAGAAGAGATAGTGGGCAGAACCGATTTGAATTTTGTTAAGGATAAGGAGCTAGCCCGCTTTTTTATGCAAAAAGACATGGAAATGCTGGCATCAGGTAAGAGCCGTATGAACGAAGAAACTATAACTCTGGCTGACGGCTCGATAATGGAAGTAGAGACGGTAAAAACACCCTTTTGTAAAGGTGGAACAACAGCCGGACTTATAGGAGTATCCCGGGACATTACCAAGCGTAAAATAGCCCAAAACCAGCTTCTTATAAAACAAAAAATGTTATCCAACATTGCTGCCGCAACCAATGAACTATTAATAAATAGTGATTACTATGAAGCTATTGATAAATGCCTGGCTTTGCTGGGTGAGGCTACCGGAGTAGATCGGGTATATATGTTTGAAAATCATTATGAAGGTGACAAGGCCTATACCAGCTACAAGATGGAATGGAACTCTGGAATATTTCCAGCACAGATTAATAATCCCAAGCTACAGAATATTCCCTTCAATCAGGTTAAAGTTTTTATAGAACCATTGATGCGGAATGAAGCCATCAAGGCACAGGTTGGAGATTTTGAGGACGGATGGGATAAAGAAACCCTGCTGGAACAGGGCATCTTGTCAATACTGGTTTTACCTATTTTCGTAGGAGGAGTTTTTTGGGGTTGTGTTGGTTTTGATGAGTGTAAAACGGAGAGAAACTGGACTGAAGATGAGTTTTCCATTTTAAAAACTTTCAGTAATTCTATTGCTGAAGCTATTGAGCGTAGTCAGATAGAACAAAAACTGGCCCAGGCCAAAGAGATAGCTGAATCTGCCAACTACGCCAAATCCTTGTTTTTAGCTAATATGTCCCATGAGATTCGTACTCCTATGAATGGCATACTAGGATTTCTAGAATTGTTAGGGGAAACCGGGCTTTCACCTGAACAGCAGGACTATGCACAAGAGGCTCATAGAGCCTCGGAAATACTGCTTTATCTCATTAATGATATCCTGGATTTCTCTAAAATCGAAGCGGGTAAACTAACCATGGAAGAAATCCCCTTTCGAGTCAGGACGGTAGTAGAAGATGCTGTTTCTCTGCAGGCTCCAAAGGCCCGGGAAAAAGGCCTGGAGATGCATACTCTAATCAAATCCAATGTACCGGATGAGGTAGTAGGTGACCCGTCCCGGTTACGTCAAATCCTAAATAATTTACTCAGCAACGCGGTGAAATTTACCCATACCGGCGAAATACTGGTGATCGTAGAAACAGTAAAAGAGAGCGCAGACCAGGTTGAAATTGGTTTTGAGGTTAGTGACAGCGGTATTGGCATGGCTTCGGAAGACATTGACAAGCTTTTTAAACCCTTTACCCAGGCGGATGCCTCTACAACCAGAAAATATGGAGGTACGGGTCTGGGCCTGGCAATCTCTTATGAATTGGTCCGCTTAATGGAAGGAACTGTACAGGTAAAAAGTGAATTAGGCCAGGGCTCAAAGTTTTATTTTACCGCTTGCTTTAAACCAGGTTTACACAAAGATACCCAGTCTTTTGAACATGCAGAGCTCAAAGGCGCCCGGGTATTAATCGTGGATGATAACAGCAGCAACCGTAAAATTATACGGACTTACCTTGAAGAAGCGCAATGCCTGGTTGAGGAAAGCGATAGCGCCGAAAAGGCAGTAACTATCCTTTTGTCCTCTGCTGCTTTAGAATTCTTTGATGTAGTAATAGTTGACTTTCAAATGCCCGGTATGAATGGCTACGAGTTAGCGACCGCTCTAAAGGCCATACCTTCCACCCGGGATATACATTTGATTATGCTTACCTCGGCAGCTCAGAAGGGGGATGCCAACCGGGCCAAAGAACATGGTTTTAGCGGTTACCTGACTAAACCCATCAAAAGAGATGAACTGCTAAAATGCATTTCCATAGTACTAGGCTTAAAGACAGAGGATTGCCTGAGCGATGTATTCATTACTCGTTATACGATCAGGGAAAATCCGAATCCCACCCGGCTGAAGTTTCTTCTGGTCGAAGATAATGAAATGAACCAGAAAATAATTGTTAAAATGCTAGAGAAGCGAGATATGTACTGTGATGTTGCCTGCAGCGGAGCCGAAGCTTTAAAAGCCCTGCAGCAAAAAGATTATGACATAGTGTTTATGGACTGCCAGATGCCGGAGATGGACGGTTATGAAACTACTGCTAGAATTAGACAAATGGAGGGGGAAGAACGCCATACTATAATTGTTGCCATGACTGCTAATGCCATGGAGGGAGACCGGGAGAAATGTTTACAGGCAGGAATGGACGATTACATAAGTAAACCGGTTGATTTCCAGTTACTATTTAATATTATTGATAAGTACACTGTCATGCAACAAGAATCTGTTAGTGAGGCTGCGGCCATGTTGGAAGAAAGCTTGAATAACTTTATAGCCGAGACCGGTTTGCCGGAGGCAGATAGTCGGGAACTTTATGACAGACTATGGGCAACCTTGCCGGGGGTATTGGAAGAACTGCAAAAGGCCCTGGCCGATGCCGATTTTAAAAAGATTCGCAGCCTGGCCCATCAGTTAAAGGGTTCTTCCGGCACCCTGAGAATACAAAAACTTTATGAACTATTTCTCGAATTGGAACAGAAAGCAACCACAGAAGAAAAGGCAGCATGTATTGACACCCTGCAGCTAATCTATCGTTTGCTCAAGAGCTAAAGAACTTTGCCGGCTAAAAATTGAAAAGGAAGGGTGAAATTATGAAAGTATTAATTGCCGATGATGACACAATTTCTCGGGCAGTAGTAAAGGCCTTATTGCTAAAATGGGGTTATGAGGTGCTGGAAGTAGAAGACGGAAAACAGGCCTGGGATATACTTAAAGATAATGATTCATCCCATCTGGTCCTGCTCGACTGGATGATGCCGGGAATGGATGGCTTGGAATTAAGCCGACGTTTACGCCAATCAGGTACTAATACCTATCACTACATAATTTTGCTCACCGGTCGGGATAGTAAGGAAGATATAATCGGAGGACTTAACGCTGGAGCTGATGATTATATTACCAAGCCCTTTATACCCGAGGAATTGGAACTACGTTTACGAACAGGCAAACGTATCCTGGACTTGCAGCAATCATTAAAGGAAGCGCTGGAGGTTCAGCGCTTCCAGGCCCAGCATGACCGCCTTACCGGAATATTCAATCATGTTGAGATTCTTAATATATTGGAAAAGGAACTTGACCGGGCTGGAAGGCAAAATGGAAATCTGGCTGTAATTATGGGAGATCTGGACCGTTTTAAAAAGGTGAATGATACTTATGGCCATGTAGCCGGAGACGCCGTACTGGTAGAAGTTGCAGCCCGGATGAAAAATAATATCCGTCTATATGATTCCGCCGGCCGTTACGGGGGTGAAGAATTTTTGCTGGTTCTTCCCGGATGTACGACTGAGGAGGCTATTATCATAGCCAATCGTATTCTGGAAAGTATTAGCAAAGAACCGGTGATATTTAATAATACCCTCATTAAGGTGACCATCAGCCTGGGTTTGGCTGTGAACCGGGCCGGCGAAACTATAACAGTTACAGAGCTGGTTCAGTTAGCCGATACTGCGCTGTATAAGGCTAAACAAAATGGCCGCAATCGGATGGAACAGGCTCGTGCATAATCGCCAATTTTTACTTTTTTGGAGAGGTGATTTGATATGATATATGGCGTAATTCTAGCGGGAGGAACTGGGGAACGCTTCTGGCCCTTGTCACGCCGGGAAAACCCGAAACAATTTCTGCCTTTATTTGGTAAGCGTACTATGTTACAACTTACTATGAATAAACTTAATGGACTGATAGATGCAAAGAATGTTTTTGTAGTTACGGATAAGGCATATAAGGGACTGGTGGCGGAGCAACTGCCTGAACTACCCCCGGAGAATATAATTTGCGAGCCCTGTGGGCGTGATACTGCTGCTGCGGTGGGATTGGCAGCGGAGCATATTGCTCACCGGGACCCCCAGGGGGTTATGGTAGTGTTACCGGCTGATCACTATGTGGCCGATGTTGAGGAATTCAGACGGGTGTTAAAGGCTGGTATGGACGTAGCTCGGGAAGGGGAATGGGTGCTTACCATAGGAATCAGGCCTTCTCGTCCGGAAACCGGATACGGATACATACAACAGGGAGAACAGCAGGGAGAGAGGCAGGGCACTGCCATTTTTAAGGCAGTTGCTTTCCATGAAAAACCGGATATAGACCGGGCTCTAAAATACCTGGAATCAGGTAATTATCTCTGGAACAGCGGTATGTTTATCTGGCGGGTAGATTTAATCCGTAGCCTGATTGCTTTTTTTTTGCCGCAGTTGGATGCGGGCCTGGCACAAATAGCTGCCAGTATCGATAGCGAGGAGGAGGAACAGGTGACCGCGGAGGTGTATCAGGATTTGCCGCGCATTTCAGTAGATTATGGAATTATGGAAAAATGCGATGAGGTGCTGGTGATACCTGCTTCCTTTGGTTGGGATGATGTGGGTAGCTGGACTGCTCTGGGGCGTTATGGTGAAGTCGACCAACAGGGAAATGTGCTGAAGGCCCAGGGGGTATTCCTGGACACCAGCAATTGTTTGGTTTATGCACCCAACCGGGTAGTAGCTACTCTGGGGGTTAAGGATCTTTTAATCGTTGATGATGGTGACAGCCTTTTAATTTGTCATAAAGACAGGGATCAGGAGATTAAAAAAGTAGTGGAAGCCCTGCGCCAGGCCGGCCATGATGAGGTGATATAAACTCAGTGTCTATTTCATATTAACCCCGTATTTTGTTTCTAACCCATGGCGGAACGGCACAGGGGCCGTTCCCTACACATGATTATTCTGCGATTCGCCTTATGGGTAATATTTATTAAAAAATCCGCTCCCTTAATAGCGACCGAAGGGAGCAT
>JAAYCQ010000219.1 GCA_012729715.1 Syntrophomonadaceae bacterium | reverse complement strand
GACTTGGTAAGTCACAGCCAGCCAAAGCGTATTACCCCTGTTTTCAAGGAGAACAGGTTTGCCCGGGTTACAGGAGGCAGCCCGGAGTTGGATCGGGCGGTCAACCTGTTGGTGGGGTAAACGGGGGCGTTATGGCCGGGGTATCCCCTGGGCACGGAGCCGGAAGGCGGTGTAGGTGGGGTGACTGGTCCCGTGCAAAGCGCAGAGTAGCAGTGTGGCCGTTGGTAGAAATTAGTTAACATGGTAATATAAATATATATTTATTAATGAAAGGATGTATCACTATGAAAGTTAAAAATTTATATTATCTTATCATTGGTTTATTAATTGGTATTCTTTTTCCCATTCAATCACTATTTGCTGATAACTTGAATAATCCTATTAAACTAATCATTAATGGTAAAACAATCCAATGTGATGTACCACCGCAAAATATTAATGGTAGAGTTTTAGTACCTGCAAGGTTTGTTGCAGAACCATTAGGGGCAACGGTAGATTGGGATGGAGTAAATAAGACAGTTATCATTAATAGTAGAGTTAATCAAAATCAAACTCAAAATAATAATAGGCAAACTACTCCCCAAAAAGAAAATCCCAAACCAATTGATCCAAATAATCCACCTATGGTTGATGGTTATATTGATGCAAATAATAATGGAACACCTGATTGGGTTGAGCAAAGTTCAAGTCATATTTTTAATGATAAACGTATGGTAGAACCTATTACGGATTAACTAAATACGGCAGTAGCAGTTGTAGAACCTAAATTTACATTAGCATTACTAAAACTCAACAGTTGTGCCAGCAATAAATTTAATATATCCACTGTTACTGCCCAACCACATAGTTCTATTGGTAGCCATTTGAACCGACATATCATATCCAGATTCTATTTACATAAACCTTGGTGCCAACCAAATTGCCAGGTACCCCTTCGGTGCGACGGGGACGGGGTAACCACTACCCTCCCGGCGGGGAGCCGTCCTGCCAGAGGGAGCGAGTGAAGTCGAGCACAGGGAGCGAAGCGATGAAAGCGAGACGGAACCGAGCGACCGGAGCAGGAGGGCGGGCGGCCACGGAGCGGAAGGCTAGAAGTATCTTGATGGATTAGGGAATCCTCGCCCATTAAACGATTTTCGTTCATAGATGTTTTACGCCAACTTTCATCTAGGACACGCTACCCCTAGTGCAAAGGTCCTCTGAATCCCGATACATCTGCGTCAGCGAAAGGCAGGATATCCCAACCACGAGCAACACTATTCCTGATCGCTGGAGTGGATGCTAAAAAGGTACAGAATATCCTGGGACACGAGACATCAGCAGTAAAATCATGGCTTGTTGTACGGAATAGGGGGCCGCTTTGGCCCGACTATATATTATGATACACGAGGTGTTTAATGGCTGCGAAAAGGTTAGGATCCTGGGTTGCTATTATTTGTGTAGGCATAATCATGTTTAAGGAAAGTGGTATCGTGAGTTTCAATATCAGATTACGGGAGTTAAGAAAAATAGAGGGACACGAAAATGCCGTAGGTGACAGAGGAACCGTCCCCTGTCACCTTTATGGTATCAGGTCCAGCAGCTCTGCGGCTGACATATTACCGTTGACACCGTAACGGTGCAGACCAAGAAGGCTTTGAGGTAGCCCCTTTATGACTGTGTTTGTGCCTGGCTCGGTCGTAACGGTTACGGTTATACCTGCTTCATTTAGCAATACAGCGGCAAGGGTATTATATTCGCCTTTGGGATAGGAAAAAGCAAAAACCTGGCTTTCTGTATTTGTCTGCAGCTCCTTTCGGAAGATTTCAAAGTCGCTGCGCAAGCCAGCAATATAGTCCTCCTCCGATTCCCCCTCTAGCATAGAAATCGTTTCACGGGCAACGCCCTGTTCATAATCCTGCCACTGGTGCATATCATAGGTATGGCACTGGATCTCAACGAGGCCAGAGGCTATCATTTCCTGGGCCTGATCGTAGCTAAAATGTGGGGTTATAGGGTAATCAGTATCTTTATAGGTATCCTTGCCAATGGAGCTTCCAATAACAAATATGGTAGCCTTCATGTTGTATTTTTTTAAAAGTGGATAAGCCAGACTATAGTTGCTCTCGTAGCCGTCATCGAAGGTGATGACTACTGGATTTTTGGGCAACTTGTCTCCGTTTTCAACAAAGCTTTTTAGCTGACTGAGCGAGATTGTATTATAGCCTGCTGCCTGCAATGCCTGCAGATGAGATGCAAACGTTTTCACCGGGATAACTGTACTACTGGCTTCACCCTCGGAAAGGTGGTGGTACATAAGTATTGGCACCTGGGCAGTATACCCACTTGCAACGGACCTGGTTTTGCTCCAAAGTTCGGCAGCGTTATCCGCAGTGACAAGAACACCGAAGTCACTGGGGATATAGGTGTTGTCATCGCCAAAGATTCTTGCCAGGGCCATATCACCCACACAATTGCGGAAGTGGGTGGCGTCATAGAAGTAGCGGGGGTCATCACTGACGGAGCTGAGGGAAAAATCCCAGAAATCTGAAACTTGAGCCAGGCGGGCGAGAAAATTGTTTACCTCCGCTTTGTTAAAATAGCTGGCATGCTCCACGTACAGGGGTGAGAAAATAAGAATAAAGTTTACCCCCTTTTCCTCACAAAGATGCTTGATTTCAGCGACGCTGGCCAGGCAATTTTCCGTCTGAGGCAGGTTGTAGGATGCCGAAGGATAGTTGGCAAACACCGGATAAGCCTCCAAATAAGCTGGCATCTTACCTATCGGCTCTATGTCACGTGCACATTTGTTGTATGAGCCGGTTTTAACATCAAAAACATCGAAAGTTTTAGGCAGATAGGAGTCCTTTCGCAAAGCATCCACCTTGTTGAGAGCATAGCGCGGATTGGCAAATAGGTATTTTAGATAGAATTTCGGCAACGATGAGCCATCCACTTTGGCATGAAGACTGTCGGTCAGGGGATCATTTTCGTAATTGTAATAATAGGCATTGAGGATGCTAAGGTTTAAAACCAGATTCCTGGTTTCATAGTTTTCAAGCACATAGCGTGCCGTTTCCAGGGTGTCGTAAGTGTCAGCACCGTACATGAAGAGATTATAGAATCTTGCGTTCATATACTTATTCAGCCGCTCGACCGAAAAGGAGCTGGTAGAGGAACAGCCGATGAGATAGGAATCAAATTCATCTGCATGCTGATCGAGGTAGGCAATTTTAGCGGCGCGGGGGTTATTAGTAAAGTTGAAGGAATACCAGTTAAGATTCTTATCACCGAACACGCCAAAGGGGTCTGTCACCCAGTTTAGTGCAGCCACCACTGCCGCAGTAAGGAGAATACAGATTGTAAATGCCAGCAGCCATTTCTTTGAACTCAAGTTTACACCTCCATATCATAAGCCGTCGCCAACGATAGCTTAAAACTGTCTATAGATGAATTCGGATGCAATATAGCCCTCACGAAATATACCAAAAGCGGTCAAAACTATAATAGCTATGACGATAACAGCAATCTGGAGGATTGGCTTGCGTTTTTCCAATTCTACGCGAACGTTTCCGCCACGTTCCTCTAAAACTCCTGCCGCAATCATGACCATGACTGAGACTATAAGTACGGCCCAATCGGAATTACTTAGCCCAAATGTGCTTATAGTTGCTGCTGTCATCGAACCTGTACCAAAATACAATATTGTGCGCTTAATCATAAGCAGGGCGGTCACCAGGTCGTTACCTCTGGTGAAATACCGCCCCACCGTAACGATGGCAAGGGTTCGCAGAATACGGAAAGCATACCAGGACTTGCTTTCGCGGTTTATATGGAGCCTGTCGCATATGCGCTGATAGGTTGGCTCGTAAATCAGCGAAAAGGTTATGATAACTCCGTTATAGAGCCCAAAAAAGACATATTTCCAGTTGCCGCCATGCCAGAGTCCGATGACGAAAAATACGATAAATGTGGCGATGGAGGTGGGCAGGATCTTGCCCGTCCTGCCTGGGAAGCGCTTTCTGGCCTTGCGGCCTAGCTTTACAAAGGGCTTTGATAGCGAAATGGGATAGAAAAGATAATCCCTCATCCAGCTGCCTAGGGTGATGTGCCAGCGGCGCCAAAAATCTGAAAGTGAGGTGGCAAAGTAGGGCCTGCGGAAGTTTTCCGCAAGCTCTATACCCGATCCCTGTGCTATACCGCGGGCGATGTCGATGCCGCCTGAAAAATCACAGTAAATCTGGATGCTGTACATAAAAACGCCAAAAAAGATGATAGCACCGCTGTAGTCTGTGTAGTTTCCAAAAATTTGGTTAACTACTACTGCAGCTCTGTCGGCAATCACTAGTTTTTTAAAGTAGCCCCAGAGTATCAGCTGAAGGCCGTATTTCATTTTGTCAGCATCAAAGCGGTGGGGGCTGTACAACTGATGAGCCAACTTATCGTGGCGGCCGATGGGACCCTGTACTATCTGGGGAAAGAACCAAACAAAAAGCGCGAACTTAAAAGGATTTTTATCCGGCTCATACTTCCCGCGATAAACGTCAATGACGTAGCCTGTAGATTGAAAGATGTAAAAGGAAATCCCCAGCGGTAAAAGAATACCAATTTGGGGTATAGAAAACGAGTCTGTCACCATACTCAGGGCCGCTTGCAAGCTCTCAGCGACAAAACCGTAATATTTCAAGATGAACAGGAGTCCAAAATTTAATAATAGAGCTGCTACAACAACTAGCCGCTTCTTCTTTTTAAAAAGTTCGTTGACCAGCTTTTTCTCGTCCGAGGACAGTTGATTCATTTTCAACTTTTGGTCAGCACTTAGCCTTCCCAGCATTAGAGCCGCAAGGAAGGTGGTTGCTGTTGAAAAGAGCAGGAAGAAAATGATCTTGACGCCCGAACAGAGGTAGAAGAAACAGCTTGCAGCAAGCAGGATTACCCACTGTATTTTGCGCGGCACCATGAAGTAAATCACGAAAACCGCCAACAGGAAACCTATAAAACTAAGAGACGTAAACGACATGGCTAATTACGAGCGGAAACCGCTTACCTTCCTTCTTGAATAACTTGAATCAAGTTCCAAATGGACTGCACGGAATTAAAATTTTCCGGCACGAGGTCCTCAACCCCAATCTCAACATCGAAAGCGTCGCAAAGTTCACCTACCAGGGCCACCAGATCAAAGGAGTCAATTACCTCGTCTTCGACGAGGTTATCCACTTTGGTGAAGTCTACATCAGGTCGGAGTTCACTTAAAATTTGAAGTATTTTATCCATGATTACCACCTTAATAATTTTATTTTACGGCAAGTAGTACGTCCGAACTCAGGCCGTCACAACGGTAGCCGTTTTTCTCATAGAATGCCCGGGCACGCATATTATCCTCGTTTGTCCAAACCCGAAGCCTTTTGTTTAAACCTGTCAACTGGCTCTTATAGTAATTAACCAGCCGGTCTGAAAGACCCCTGCCACGCCCCTCTGCTTTGACAACAAGGTGGAGTATTTCACTGGTTGCTTTATCGTTATTGTATTGCAATAGCCCAAGCATTTCACCATTTTCTTCAATGCAGAGGAATTCTTTGCGGGCTACGCTGGCAGCAAGCTCATCCATGGTCGGTATGCAGCCGGTCAGGCTATCGAATCCCGATTGAAGCATCCTCATAATCTCTTCTTCCTGTTCCCGGGAAGCTATATAAACGCCGTTATCAGCCGCCGAAGTCTGCGCAGGGTTAATACATTCCATACGTATGCGACGGACAATTAGCTTAAAGCCAACGCTTTGCCAAAGCAAAGAGGCCCTGGCCTGATACTCGTCTCGCCGTACTATTTCCATAACCGTAGGGCGGGTGAGCTTGAGATGGGGCGGGCTGCCGCCTTCTTTAATATAGTAGTAGAGGCGGTCATGGTTTTGCAACCGAAGCAGAATAATCAGGGCATCATCCTTTGCATGATAGAATACGGAGCCGTTTTCAATATGTTTCTCGAACTCAGAGGCTGCAACAAAGCAATTAGTCATCACACCCCGTCGCAAAAAAGATGCGGTTAGCTTATTCAGTTGGCCTATATAACTCAAGTTTTCCATTAAAATATTGCTCCTTCAGCTTAACCCGGTCAATTTTGCCGTTTCGATTGTAAGGCATTTTCTCAATCCTTTGTAAGACATTGGGAAACATGTATTTGGGTAGCTTGTCGGATAGGCTTTTCATGATGGCGGTGTTATCGGCCTCCGCACTTTGAAAGACCATGACGATTTTTGCCTTTTCGGTATCATAGAAACAAATCGCTGCCTCGACGTTGTCCAGGGCATTTGTGGCAGTTTCTATCTCGCCAAGCTCAATACGATTACCCATATGTTTTATCTGGTTATCCTTCCGGGAGGAGAAAACTAGCTCTCCCCATTCGTTTTGGCGAGCAAGGTCGCCTGTACGGTAGATGATATCACGGTAATATGGGTTTGCAGGGTTTTGCATAAAGGCCCTGGTGGTTTTTTCTTTTTCGTTGTAATAGCCCGGGGAAACACCACTGCCGCGTACGCAGATTTCGCCTGTCTCACCTTTTTTGACCGGTTGCAGATTTTCATCTAAAAGCAGCAGCTCCATATTACGGCAGGCTCCACCTATAGGCACCTGCTCGTCATCGGCAAAATCGCGGTCAACAATATAATAGGAGCAGTCTACGGTAATTTCTGTTGGGCCGTAGAGGTTAACATACATTGACTCCGGTATGGAAGTCTTCCAAAGATTAAGTATCTTACCCGACATTGCCTCGCCCGCAAAAAAAACCTTTTGGATGCTCTCCGGGCGTTTTTTGGTCAGGACGCGGGAGTTTGCTACGAGATTTATCGCAGACGTAGCCCAAAGAATGGCGGTGACTTTATTATTGTTTAGCTCATCAATAAGTTTAATTGGAAACATGAAGAGCTTTTTTGGCAGAATGTGTGTGGTGAGCCCACATTTCAAGGTGAGATAAATGTCTTTGACCGAAGCATCGAAGTAAAACGGGGTCTGGTTGCCCAAAACATCGGCTTCGGTGAAGGAAAAAGTATCTGTCAGCCACTCGGTAAGGTCAATTACGCCCCTGTGAGTGATAACTATACCCTTGGGCACCCCGGTAGAACCAGAGGTAAACATAATATATACAGGATCCTGGTCTATCATTTCAGTACGGATATGCTTCAAGAGTTCCTTATCGATTTCGGTTTTAGTCGCTTCCTCGATGCAGACACAGCGGTCTGAAAAGCTCAGGCTCATGGCGAAAGTCGCATCTTTTTCGGAGTACAAAATAGCAAGCGGCGAAAACTTTTGAAGAATGGCACTTGCCCTTTGGGCCGGCATATCAACGTCGATGGGGACGTAGAAGTTGCCGCTGTAGAGCGTACCCATAAATGCAGTTATACTTATTGCTGTCCTGTCGACCAGGACAGCTACGGGGCGACGAACGGTATGATCGTAGCGTACAGCGAGGTAAGAACCTACTGCTTTGGCATCCTGCATTAACTCTTCGAAGGTGATGGTGCAGTTTTCATCGCAAAAGGAGGGTTTATTAGGAAACCGTGCAGCGGAATACTCCAGATAGTCCAGCACGTTGATTTGTAAAGCCAAAATTCTACCTCCCTTCGAGACGAATCCATTTTATATCAACCCAATAGGAGTGTCTACATTATAAAAAGCCTCAGAAGGGCACAAAACTCCCCTCCCTATTTATATCACTTCAAAAATGAAGGTGTCAACAGAACCATTTTCCTGTTACTCTTGTCATTCCGCTAGATTACCACAACTAAAAAGAGGGGGCTATGCCCCCTCAATTTTACCTTGAAAAACTTTTTGTATATCATTTTGGAATTTGTCTAAAGCGTTCTCCTGGGAAAAGTAAATGCAGCAATCCTTATAGGCATGTTGCCAGAAGGCCCAGCGCTGGTTATATTCTTCTGCATCCAGGGAATCGGGTATTTCCCGGGCAGCACAGTTTAGGGCTGCGGTTACGGAATACTCTGCCAGTTCACCAACATGCATACAGCCGCTTTGACTCATTATCTTTTCTCGGATCGTTTTCATATAGCCACCGCCAACATTTACCCCGACCAGTTCTTTTATGGCCTTAACCCCTTCCTGGCAGATGTCAAAAGGTGCGGATACAACTTCGGCCTCAGCTTCTCGTACTTTATAGGTAAGATAATCAAAAACTATTCGAGTACGGATATCATGAATATCATCCTTCCATTGACCTTGTACCTCATACCCTTTACCTGGTATAAAATTAACTTCGTATCGTTCCAGCTTTTCGTACAACTTTTCTGCCCCCCGTAAAAAAGATATATGGACTATTATAGGAAACTAAGAGATGTAAAATCAAGTAGCCCTAAAATTCCGGAATATTTAGAAAATAAAGTCGCAAGAGGATGGAATTCATAGGAGGATGGGCTATGTACCATAGCAGTTACTGTTGTGATATAATTCATTTAACTTACTGGGGGGAAGAAGATTTGGAAATAATTACATCACACAATGCACTTGACTTTGATGGCCTGGCTGCCATGGTAGCGGCAGGAAAGCTTTACCCGTCAGCAGTTAAGGTCTTTTCGGGAACGCTTTCTAAAAACGTAAAAAAATTTATGGCTCTGTATAAAGACCTCTTGATGATAAAAACACCTAAAGAGGTGGGTTTTGACCAGCTAAAACGAATAATTTTGGTTGATACTGCAAATATCAATAGACTGGGACATTTGCAGGAGATCGCCGCCCGGGACAACCTGGAATTTTACATATATGATCACCATCCCGTTTCTGAGGATGACTTATGTGGCACTATTAAAGAGGTTCATTCGGTTGGAGCTGCCACCACCATTTTAGTTGAGGAAATTATGGCTCGAAACATTAGTGTTAGTGCTTTTGATGCTACTATATTGACCCTGGGAATTTACGAAGATACGGGTAGTCTACTCTTTACTTCCACAACTCCCCGGGATCTGATGGCGGCTGCATTTTTACTGAGTAAAGGTGCTAACCTATCAGTGGTAGCTAATTTCATGGAACAACCGTTTTCCGGTGAACAAAGGCAACTTATGCAGGAATTACTTAATTGTGCCCAGCATTATCGGATTAACAATCTGGACGTAGTGGTTGCAATTGCCGAAAATGATAAGTTTATTCCGGGATTAGATGCCGTAACTTTCCGCTTGTTTGAAGTCGAAAACAGTGATGTTATCTTTGTACTGGTACAAATGGAAGGTAAGGTAAATGTAGTGGCACGCAGCCGTACTACTAATGTAAGGGTTAATGAGACCCTGCGCGTGGTGGGAGGCAGGGGACACGAGAAAGCGGCTTCAGCTATTGTCAGAAACAAAGCTCCTCAGGAAGTGGCGAATATTATTATGCAAGAACTGGGTGATATCCACCCGGGGCTCCTGGCCCGTGATATCATGTCTACACCAGTAAAAACCATACCTACCCATTTTACGATGGAAGAGGCGGGTAGAATAATGCTGCGCTATGGCCATACCGGTATGCCGGTAGTAGAAGGAGATACCATTGTGGGAGTACTATCTCGGCGTGATGTAGATAAGGCTAATATGCATGATTTAGGGCATGCTCCGGTAAAGGGGTTTATGACTACTAACATTTTGTCTATTTCACCCGATACTCCAGTAGGTGAGTTGCAAAAGATTATGGTAGATAAGGATATCGGGCGCCTGCCGGTGATAAATAATAATCGCCTGGTAGGAATTGTTTCCCGTACGGATGTATTAAGGACTTTACACGGGGATGACTACCCGGAAGACCACGAAGTGCTATATTCATTTGGCGGGGAAGAACTGAACTGTTTTAGTATGATGGAGGAGAGATTACCTTCAAGGATTCTGGCTATTCTTCAATTGGTCGGGCAGATTGCTGAGGATCTGGGCAGTGTTGTCTATTGCGTGGGCGGGTTTGTACGTGACTTTTTCCTGCAGGTACCTAACTTTGACCTGGATTTAGTGGTGGAGGGTAATGGCGAGGAACTGGCCACCTGTCTGGCTCAAAACCTGGGGGGGAAGTCCAGGATTCACGAACGTTTTAGAACTGCCATGGTTACCCTTCCGGACGGTACTAAGATAGATGTTGCTACTGCTCGCACGGAATACTATGAATTTCCTGCCGCCTTGCCCCGGGTGGAAAAATCATCTATACGTGAGGATCTCTACCGACGTGATTTTACCATAAACACCCTGGCCATATATTTGAATCCGAATCGTTTTGGGGATCTGATTGACTATTTTGGTGGACGCCGGGATCTAGAGAAAGGTATTATTCGCATTCTCTATAACCTTAGTTTTGTAGAAGATCCTACCCGTATATTAAGAGCTATTCGATTTGAACAACGCTATAGTTTTACAATAGAACCGGACACCCTTCGTTTTGCTATTGATGCTATAGAGCGTCGTATGCTGGGAAAGCTTTCTTACAAACGTATTTTGCAGGAGTTAATCCTGATATTAAGTGAAAAGGACCCGAGCAGTTCCCTGGACCGCATGAAGGAAATCGGGGTGTGGAAATATATACTGCCGGAAGTAAAGCTGGAGCATCTTAATCGGGTTACTTTAAGACGTATATCAATCATGGTAACCTGGTTAGAGGAAAGGTACTACCCGGTCAATGTTAAATCATGGTTGGTCTACATTGTGGTTCTATTGGCTCGTTTAAGCGAGGATGAGGTGAAAGGTGTTTTAGAGCGTTATCCTTTTGACAATTATGCTATTCAGACTATTAAGGAGTCTCGGGGGGTACCGTTCGTAGCCGGGGACCTGACTGAAAAGAACAATCTGGCCGCTCATGAAATTGACCACCTGTTGGGGGACTGGAGCAAAGAAAATATTGTTTATCTGCTCCTTCTGGTGCGGGAGGAAACCGCCTGGGATAACCTGGTTCATTATCTTGACCTTAAAGAAAGGGCCCGCATTGAAATTAATGGCCATGATTTAAAAGAACTGGGTATAAAAGAGGGACCTATATATCGCCTGATCTTTGATGAACTTTATCGCCTTAAACTGGATGAAGTTATACACAATTGGGAAGACGAAATCCAGCAGGTTAAAAAATGGATGGAGGAAGGCAGATTTGCTGACGGAATGGTTAATTAATGCCGTAGTATGGTTACCGGCAATACTAATTGGTTTAACGTTTCATGAATATGCCCATGGCCGGGTGGCCTATCACCTGGGTGATGACACCGCTTACCTGCAGGGAAGGCTGACCCTTAACCCCCTGCCCCACATTGATTGGGTGGGATTCCTAATGCTCCTGTTTTTTCATTTTGGCTGGGCCAAACCGGTAATGGTAAATCCTTTAAATTTTAAAAATACAGGCATTAAAACTGGCATGATGCTGGTGTCGTTAGCCGGTCCAGTTATGAACCTGGTGCTGGCTTTTTCCGGTATGGTAATTCTAAAAATATGGGGACTACCCCTGGATATAAACTCTTTCTTTTATATAATAGGTAATTCCAGTGCAGCCTTTACTGAGGTAAATATGGTTACCGGTATAGCCCTTATTCTCTATACCCTGGTTTTTATAAATTTGATTCTGGCAGTATTTAACCTTATTCCGCTGCCACCGCTGGATGGCTCTAAAATATTGGCCGGTTTACTTCCCGATTCCGGAGCTCAGGTGATATATTCGCTGGAAGCCTATGGCCCCATAATTTTACTATTATTAATCATTACTGGCGCTTTTTCCCGGATACTGATTCCCCTGGTAACCCTGATGTATTCATTATTTTCCGGTATACTCCTTTAGTTTAGCATGGAGGTAGCTCTATGGCCTATATGGTTGACCTGGAGACTTTTCATGGACCTCTGGATTTACTGCTCTACCTGGTGGAAAAAAACCAGGTGGATATTTATGATATTCCTATTGCTGTTATTACTGAGCAGTATTTAGAGTATTTGCAGAGCAGTGGAGATTTTGACCTGGAGCGGATGGGTGATTTCTTAATAATGGCTTCCTACCTGCTTAATCTCAAGTCCCGATTTATGTTGCCGGACAGCTTAAATGAAACCGAGGAAGAGGAAGATAATATTGATCCCCGCCAGGAATTAGTTGAAAAACTGCTGGCCTACAAACGCTTTAAGGAGGCTGCTGTCTGGTTGGAGGAAAGGTATAATGGCAGGGAGGAACGCATTTATTACCGGGAAGAGCAACAGGATAGAGAATTACCCGCGGAATGGGTAGCTGATTTAAAGTCCCTGGTAAAAGCTTATCACGCAGTAATTAAGGATATAAGTGAAGATGCGGATTATTATGAGTTGCCCCAGGGGGATGTAAATGTGGGCGATAAAATGGAAGAAATAATCAATCGTCTGAAAAAAAAGCCCCATACCATTATCTTTCAAGATTTATTCCTGGGGATAATAAGCAAAAGAGAAGCCCTGGCACTATTCCTGGCACTACTGGAGCTTATTCGTTTACAACGGGTAGAAGCACTCCAAAACACTCCCTTTGATAAGATAGAACTACGTTTAAGGGCGGCGATTTGATGTTAATGCAAGACGAAATAAAAGCATGCGTAGAAGCCATTCTTTTCGTACGCGCGGAGCGGGTAGGGTTAGACGAGCTGGTAGAGTTGCTGGATGTACCATTATTAGATTTAAAAGCAATTTTAGATGAGATGCTTCTGGAGTATAATAAAAATAGTCGGGGTATACAAATAGTAGCAACGGAAGGTGGCTATCTGATGTGTACCCGTCCAGAATACGCCGGCGTTCTGGCCCGGATAGATAAACCGGTACGTCGAAGACTATCTTCATCAGCTATGGAAACCCTGGCTATAATTGCTTACCAACAGCCGGTGACCCGGGCTGAGATAGAGAAAATCCGGGGAGTAAGGTCAGATAAAATGATAAACGCCTTATTGGAAAAAGGTCTGATTGAGGAAGCCGGATATAAGGACACTATTGGTCGCCCACTTACATATAAAACTACCATTGAATTTCTACGTTTATTTGGATTAACTACTCTTAAAGAGTTGCCACAGTTGGTGGAGGTAACAGAATAATGGCGGAAAAATCACTGGAAGAGGAAATTAAAATAGGTGCCCAAAAAGCACGTAAACTGGCGCGCTATATGAGCAGTACTGAAGATTTAGTTGAAAGCCAAATTCAAAAGGCTATGCAGCGTGGTGATTTTGATAACCTGGAAGGAGCCGGTAAACCTATTAACCTGGAGGAAAATCCTTTTGAACCCCCGGAAATGCGCATGGCGTTTAAAATCTTAAAAGATAATGATTTTGCTCCCTACTGGATTGAATTGGGTAAGGAGATAGACGCTGATAT